>JAKSMY010000020.1 GCA_024400275.1 Paludibacteraceae bacterium
ACACCCTGTCTGCCCAGCACCTGCCCGGCTATTACATCGTCAAGATAACCGACAAGAACGGCGAATGTGTCCTGCGGTATATGGTGAGTCAGTAGTTGATAGTTGACAGTTGATAATTGATAATTAAACCAATTAACTTGAATGCGGAAGTGGGTCATCATCATAGTATTAAGTTTACCTTTGGGTCTGTGGGCACAAGGGCAAGGCTTGCAGGTGGCTCTGCAAGGCGGTGCTGCCGGTTGGCAAATAGAGAACGGCACACACACCTGGTCGCCCGAAGGCGGATTAGACCTGCGCTATATCATGCGCTGCCGGGTGGGACGATATACCCAATTGGGACTGCATGCCGGTGTAGGTGCCTCCTATTCGGCATATAAACTGAAAGGTGACCTCACCGACCACTTCACACGTCAGGACTACCTCGGCAATACCATTCAATACACCACATCGGCACATGCCGAAGAAAAACACCAAGCCGTCGGCGTATCGGTGCCCTTGTTGTTTGCGCTGCAAACACACGGTGCTACCGTCAACATAGGTCCTAAACTGCTATGGCTGGCATACGACCGATACGACCAGACCGTTGACCACGCCGATATAGTGGCTTTCTACCCCGCTTATGGCGTACCTGTGCATAACCAGCCCGGTACGGGTATTATGGACACTCCCTACTCTCAATCGGGGCGCAGTGCCAACAGCACCATACATCTGCTCCTGACAGCCGAAATAGGCTACGAGTGGCAATTAGGCAATCCCTACAGCCGCTACAGCGAGCAATACATCGGTTTGCAACTGTACGCCAACTACGGTTTATGCAGTTGGGGTAACCGTGCCGGAGAACCGTTTATGTCCGTCTCTTCCATCACCGCCACACAAGGTCCGCAGATAACCACCACGGCTATACAACAGTCTTCCGCATTGGCTTACCTCAGCTTGGGTGTGCGTTTTTACTACACCATTCAGACTGTCGATTACCCCGGACGGGGCTGGCACCACTATCAGGCACGTTAATCAAAACGTAAATACGGAGTTAAACGTATCAGCAGGCTATCCGACATACCGTTCACCTGTTGCAAATCATCTATGGAGTTAAGCCGGATACGTTGCCTGCGTAGGGTGTAGATGTTCTTGGCTAGCGTGAAAGAGATATACGGGTGTCGTTGTAATCGTTCTACAGAGGCATGATTGACCGGTATAGGTAAAACGGAATCTGTATTGGCAGTAAAAAATCGCAATACCGAATCGGCTATACAATAGCGTGATTTGGTGGAGTGACCGTATTGATCCCAATAGAGTTGGTCGTCTTGCAATTGTTGGGGAGATACAAAACCGCCTAACAGGTGTCGATAACGAACAATACGCCGTGCTGTGGCAGGACCTATGCCGCGAATCAGTTGCAGCTGGGTGGTATCGGCTGTGTTCAAATCTAAAATAGTATCTCGCTTGATAGGACGTTGCCCTATCCATAATGAATCGGCTATACGTACACTATCCCACCAAACGCTATCAGCATGACGCATGCTGTCTCTATGTGCCAAATAGACACGGTGTAGGCTATCTCTTCGCACGAGGCGTAAACTGTCGTAATAAAGCTTCCGTGCCGTCCGCAGACTGTCGTAATAAGCCTTTTTATTGAGCCGCTTTTGTGTTAAGGAGTCTGTAGTACGTACATCTCCTTCCGGCGTGTTGACAAAATGAAGCCCTACCCAAATAGCAGCCCAACAAAATAGTATGATAGCAGCACCTATTCTTTGATTACGTGTCAACATATCAATCGCTTATTGTACAATCGAAGTGATGGAACCATCTGATAGGTGGGTGGTCACTATACTTCCTTTGCTTACATCGTGTATGGAACGTACCACATGACCGTCTATTGTCATCAGACTATATCCCTTGTCATATAATCGTGCCGGAGATAACATCTCCAGTGATTGGCGCAATAAATCGATGCGATGCTGCCGTAACATAATCTGTCGGTCAGACGTTTGCGTCAATCGTACACGTAATTGGTCTATTCGTTCCTGTAGATGTACGCAGCCGTCAATCAAAAAAGTGGCTACTGCCGTAGGCGTTTTTAATGCCAAATGAACCACCATATCTGTGATACTGACATCACGAGTATGACCTATTCCACTGATAATAGGCAATGGGAACTGGGCACAATGGCTGCAAAGATTATAATCGTCAAAACAGGCTAAATCAACGCTTGCCCCTCCCCCGCGAATCATCACAACGGCATCGAAAGCATCGGCAGAACGGTAGATGGATTGTAGTGCCTCTATGATAGACGGTGCCGCCTCCTCCCCTTGCATATAGGCAGGAAATAGTTGCGTCTCAAAGCGATAGGGAGAAGATTGCAGTTGGTGAATAAAATCTTCATATCCTGCCGCCTGATTCGACGATATAACTGCCATACGCTGAATAACAGAAGGTAAAGTAAGTTCTTTTTGCAGCTCAAACACACCCTCTTGCTGCAATCGCGCAATCGTTTGTTGGCGTTGCCGTGCCAAATTGCCAAGTGTATAGGAGGGGTCTATATTGACGATATTGAGACTCAGTCCATATACCGCGTGATACGTAACCTCTACCTCTACCAGCACCTGCATTCCTGCCTGAAGCGAGGCACCTGCTTCGGTCTCAAAATAAGCCGAAATCATTGTGTACAAATGATTCCAGCACACGGCTCTGGCTTTTGCACGTAGCGTGCCATCGTCCGTTTTCTCTACTAAATCAAGGTAACAATGCCCGCCACGAACCGATAATGCAGCCACTTCTCCCTGTACCCAATAAGTGGATTCCAAAGAAGTGGCTAATGAATCGCTTATCAGCCCACTCAGTTCGGAAAGAGGTAGTGCCGTCATGATTTCATTCGTTGAATAGCCAGCATGGGGTCTTTAGCGCAAAAAATAGCACTTCCTGATACCAAAACATCTGCCCCCGCTGCAAACACATCAGTTGCATTGCCGGTATGAATACCTCCATCTACCTCAATCAATGTTTTCAGTCCGCGACGGTCTATCTCGCTTCGGACAAAACGAATCTTGTCCATTGTTTCAGAAATAAAACTTTGTCCGCCAAAGCCGGCAAATACCGACATCAACAGCACCATATCCACTTGATCCAAATACGGCAAAAGACGGTTAACGTCTATATCGGGATTGATGGTAAGACAGGTACGCACCCCTTTCTTTTTAATCATGTCTAAAATAGGAGAAGGGTCCTCAACGGCTTCCAAGTGAAAACCGACACTCCAAGCACCGGCATCACAAAAACGTTCTACGTATTTTTCAGGATGTACAATCATTAAATGTACATCTAACGGCTTGGTACAAACGGACTTGAGAGCTTTCATTACCGGAAAGCCAAACGATATATTCGGCACGAAAACGCCGTCCATCACATCTACGTGCAACCAATCGGCTTGAGAACGATTGATAAGTTCTATCTCCTCCCCTAAACGGGAAAAATCAGCCGACAAAACAGAAGGGGCTATGTATTTCATGCTGCAAAGGTACAAGATTTTTTTGGGAAAAGCAAGAAAAAGGACATTTTTCTCCGCTTTTTTGAGTAAAAAATCTTGGTTTACTCATCTACCACCAGTTTATACCCTCTGCCGTGTACGGCAAAAATATGTACTTTAGGATCAGCACTGAGATAATGACGCAGATGGTTAATATAAACCGACAACGACCGTGAGGAGAAATAATTATCTCTTTTCCATAATGCTTTCAAAATAAGGCTGCGCTCCACTGTCTGCCCTCTTTTTTGGCACAATAAAAGCAGTAAATCACTTTCACGTCCGCTAAGTTTCTTGGTGTTAAGCAACTGGTTGACGGAATTAAAAGAGAGTGTACCCAATTGGAAAGTAGTTTCCGTATTGTCGTCCACAAGATTCATCAGCCGCAAGAAAGATTCCACTTTGCACACCAGTACATCCATTGAGAAGGGTTTAGTAACATAATCATTACACCCTGCCTTATAGCCGGCGATAATATCTTCCTTGTCTGCCCGTTGTGAAACAATGATGACAGGCATTTTCGTATTCACCTCACGCAACTCCGTAAGCACTTCAAGGCCTGTTTTTTCCGGCATCATGATATCTAATAAACATAAATCGTACGAGTGAGACAAAAGATTATCCAGTCCCTCTTGTCCGTTGTCACAACAATCTACCGTATAGCCCAACCCCCGTAGATGTTCAGCAGTTAAGGCTGCCAATGTCTGATCGTCCTCACACAGTAAAATAGATGGTTTGTTATTTGTAGTCATATAGATATATTTTTCATAAAAGGCACAAAGATTATGCCAAACCAATCAAAAGGGGAAAGGAATAGAAAAAATCGAGTTTTTCTTGCATATTTGGAGAAAAAGTTGTACCTTTGCAGCGGGAAAAGGGAATAGTAAACTTTTACGTTAGAGATTATGCGTGTATTGTTGATATTAACGGGCGGCACTATTTCAATGGTCAGGGATTCTAAAACAGGTTCCTTATGCCCTGCATCAATGGAAACATTTCGGTCATACGTGCCGGAATTGTCTGCCTCTGAGATTCACGTGGACATGGTGCCTTTTCAGCCTTTGATTGATTCGTCTGATGTAAACCCTGACCACTGGGTCAAAATGGCTCAAACGGTAACGGATTATTACGACGATTACGATGGTTTTGTTATTCTGCACGGTACAGATACAATGTCGTATTCGGCTTCCGCCCTCAGTTTTATGCTGGAAAATCTGCACAAACCGGTTATCTTTACGGGTAGTCAGCTGCCTATCGGTGTTTTGCGTACCGATGCACGCGAGAATTTCTTGACGGCGATTGACATAGCCGCTGCACGAAATCAACAGGGAGAGAGTATGGTTCCCGAAGTGGCTATTTTCTTTGAGGGAAATCTATTCCGTGCCAATCGTACCACCAAAAAAAACGCAGAGCAATTTGAAGCGTTTGATTCCTACAACTACCCGTCATTGGCTAAAGCCGGTGTGCATATCACGTATAGAGAGCACTTGATTCATTATTCCGGCAACAAACCGCTAAAAACCCATTTGAAAATAGACAGGAATGTGGCTGTACTGAAATTATTCCCGGGCATCACACCGCCACTGGTAGAGGCTATACTGAATACGCCAGGGTTGCGAGGTGTTGTATTAGAAACATTCGGGTCCGGTAATGCTCCGTCTTACGACTGGCTGTATCACTGTTTGCGTAATGCCGTGGACAAAGGAATCATCGTGGTCAATAAGACCCAATGCAATACGGGAACGGTTGAGATGGGACGTTATCAGGTTAGCCTAAACTTAATGAAAGCCGGTGTGCTAAGCGGCTATGACATTACAACGGAAGCTTTGCTGACCAAGATGATGATTTTAATGGGTGAACATAGCGAAAACAACGAAATAGTAAAGCAAATGCTGCAAACGTCTATTTGTGGCGAAATGACAGTACAATAATAATATTGATAAAATGAAAAATTTAGAGCCCAAAGGTCTATGGACCAATTTTTACAATCTGACACAGATTCCCCGTCCATCGGGCTGTTGTCAGGCAGTATCTGATTTTATGGTCGAGTATGGCCGCAGTTTAGGATTAGAAACCATCAAGGACGAGATTGGTAATGTGCTAATCCGCAAGCCCGCTTCCGCCGGATATGAGAACCATCAGAAAGTTGTTCTGCAAGGTCACTTGGATATGGTTCCTCAAAAAAATCGTGAGGTCAAGCATGACTTTGAAAAAGACCCTATCCGCGCCTATATAGAAGATAATGGCGAATGGGTTACTGCCGATGGCACTACACTGGGTGCAGACAATGGTATCGGTGTGGCTACGGCAATGGCTATCTTGGCAGACAAGAGCGTTGTTCATCCTCCTCTGGAGGCTTTCTTTACCGTAGATGAAGAAACAGGTATGTATGGTGCCGAAGCCCTAAAGGCTAATGTGCTGCAAGGCTCCGTGATGCTTAATTTGGACAGTGAAACGGAAGGGGATATATACTTTGGCTGTGCAGGCGGAGTGGATTCAACCGCTACGTTTGATTTTGAACCGGTATCCGTAGAAGAAGGGGATATTGCCATTATGATTTCTTTAACTGGACTGAAAGGCGGTCACTCCGGTTGTGATATTCATTTGCAACGTGCTAACGCCAATAAACTACTTTTCCAATTCTTAAAAGTGGCAGTTTCTGAATATGAAGCCCGTTTGGTTAGTGTACAAGGTGGTAATATGCGAAATGCAATTCCTCGTGACGCGCAAGCGGTGGTGACTATTCCGGCAGATGGCAAAGACGAGTTTATGGAATTGGTAGATGAATGGGAAGATAAATTCATCAAAGAATACGATGGTGTGGAAGATAATATCCATTTTACGGCGGAGCAGGTGGAATGTCCTGCAACCGAAATGCCGGAAGATGTACAGGACTTCCTGATTCATGCTATTACCATTTGTCCAAGTGGTGTGTATCGCAGATTACCCGAGATGCCGGAGATTGTGGAAACATCGAACAACCTTAGCATAGTAGAGATGAAAGGTAACAGTGTGTGCGTTCTGTGCTTGATACGCTCCAATGTAGAGAGTAGAAAAGAGGAGTTGGCTCAAGTTGTTCACTCCGTCTTTGCTTTGGCGGGTGCGGATATTCAGTTCTCCGGCTCGTACCCGGGCTGGTCGCTTAATCTCAAAACACCAATTATTCGTATCATGCAAGACGTGTATCAACAGGAGTTCGCTACACAGCCTCGCCTGCTGACTATGCATGCCGGATTGGAATGTGGTATTATCGGGCGCAATTATCCGAATCTGCAAATGATTTCATTTGGACCAACGATTGAACACCCTCACAGCCCCGATGAACGTGTCAATATAGCCTCTGTGCAAAAGTTCTATCGCTATGTTAAGGCTATCTTAAAAGCTTTGTAATTGGGAAGTTATATAATAAGAAAAGGATTGCAAGACGCAATCCTTTTCTTTATCGTTGTACTTTTAAATAGAGATAGGACCCAATCGCCAAGAAAACGAAGTTTGGAATCCACACCGCCCAGAATGGTGACATAATACCACCTACTGCAAAACTGACACTGACGGTTGAGAATAAGATATAACAAGCCGACAGGGTAATGCCGATTCCAAGGTTCTTACCCATACCGCCACGTATTTTTTTGCACGACATAGTCACGCCCAACAGGGTCATAATAAATGCCCCGATAGGTGAGGCAAAACGTTTATGCCATTCATTTTCAAAGGCTTGCAAGTTGCCTGCTCCACGTTGTCGTTGCCGATCAATATATTCCTTTAATTCGGGATTGGTCATTTGCTCCGCATGCTCTGCGGTAATGAATAATTCTTTCGGTTGCATCGGAATAATTGTGTCCAACCGCGCACCTCTTGTCAGGTGTTCATACATGCCGTCAAAGTCGCGTCGAGTATAATCTTCCAAATGCCAGTTATAGGCTGAATCATAGATAATCCGGTCGGCTGTAATACGCATCTTTAAGGTCTTGCCTTCAAAATGCTCTAAGGAAGATCGGTAACCGGTGTTGGTGTTTTGACGGAATGTCTCTATATAAAGCACCGTACCCGGTTCAACTTCCATTTGAACATTGCGGGCATTATCTTCTGTAAAACTGCTGACATATTTATTGGTAAAGTCCAATAACTTGCCATTGGCAGGAGGTATGATATAGCCACTTAAAATGAACAGCATAATAAACAGTACTGTTGCAGAAAATAGATACGGCCACATCAGTCGTTTGAAACTCATGCCGGTGGACATCATAGCAATAATCTCGCTGTTTCCTGCCAATTTACTGGTAAAGAAAATAACGGATATGAATATAAACAGCGGACTGAACATATTCATATAATACGGAATGAAATAGATGTAGTACCCCATAATTATCTCCATAGCGGATAATTGGGATTCGTAGAAATCGTCCATCTTTTCCGTTAAATCGAACACAATACCGATACTGAGAATCAGTATGATAGAGAAGAAGAAGGTTCCTAAAAACTTCTTAATAATATACCAATCCAGAGTTTTGATGAAACGCCAATCTATATTTCTCTGATTTTTTTGGAACATCATATTCTTGTCATTAGAACAGGCATAATGCCGTCTTTCCATTGTTTGAAATCTTTTGCCAAAATATGTTTTCGGGCTTCGCCGACAAGCCACAGGTAAAAACACAAATTATGGATACTGAGTATTTCCAGTCCCAACATTTCTCCGCTGTGGATAAGGTGGCGGACATACGCCCGTGAATAGGCGTGATCCACATAACTTGTTCCGAGTGGGTCCAATTCGCTAAAATCATTTTCCCATTTTTGATTTCGCATATTCATTACCCCCTGTTGCGTAAATATCTGCCCGTTGCGTCCATTTCGTGTCGGCATTACGCAATCAAACATATCTACTCCCCGTTCAATACCCTCCAATATATTCCAAGGCGTGCCAACTCCCATCAGATAGCGTGGTTTATGTTCGGGTAAAATATCATTCACCACTTCTATCATTTCATACATTTTTTCTGCCGGTTCTCCTACTGCCAAACCACCAATAGCATATCCGTCTCTGTCTAAATCACGAAGGCGTTTGGCTGCTTCTTGTCTCAAATCGGGATACACACACCCCTGCACGATAGGGAACAGATGTTGGCGGTATCCGTATAAATCGTCCGTTTCATCGAAACGTTTGATACACCGGTCCAACCAGCGGTGGGTGCGTTGCATACTGGTTTCGGCGTATGTTTTGTCGGCTGTGCCAGGGCAACATTCGTCAAAAGCCATCATAATATCGGCACCTATCTCGCGCTCTATATCCATCACTCCCTCCGGAGTAAACATCAATTTGCGCCCATCGATATGAGACGAGAACTGCACACCGTCTTCTGTCATCTTGCGAATATCAGTCAGGGAAAAAACCTGATACCCACCGGAATCTGTCAAAATAGGTTTAGTCCAACCTTCAAACCGATGCAGCCCTCCGGCTTGGTGCAGAATAGCCGTTCCGGGACGAAGATAGAGGTGATAGGTATTTCCAAGAATGATTTGTGCGTGTATGTCGTCTTCCAAATCGCGTCGATGTACGCCTTTGACAGTACCAACCGTACCGACGGGCATAAAGATAGGGGTCAAAATATCCCCGTGGTCTGTATGTACCACTCCGGCACGTGCGGCAGAGAATGTATCATTGGCTATTAAATCAAAAAACGGCATACAACGGAACTCTTATTTATTGGGAAAGAGAATAGTGGGTTGAAAATTCCTTTGTTCATCGGGAGTCATCAATGCGTAAGCCATAATAATAACCGTGTCTCCTACATGGATTAAGTGGGCTGCGGCTCCATTCATGCAAATACACCGGCTTCCCCGTTTTCCGGGAATGACGTATGTCTCCAATCGTGCGCCATTGGTAACATCTACTACTTGAACTCGCTCTCCTGAAAGAATATTGCTTTGTTCCATCCATTCTTCATCTATCGTGATGGAACCTACGTAGTCCAAGTTGGCTTCCGTAACAAGGACACGATGAATCTTCGATTTAAGAATGTTTACGAGCATATCGTTTGGTGGCTTTATGGTTTGTAATAACCTGTTGGCATATTTCTTCCGTTACCTGGTCTAACGCGACGGACTTGGGTAATGGATAACTTCCTTTTTCGTCTTTCAAATATAGACCATATCGTCCTTTTAGCAGTTGTATGGAACCAAAAGTCTTGAGAGGTTGGTTTTGCTCAAAGTGCCGGCGTAACAGTTCACGAACTTTATCGGGGGTCATGTCGTCTATGGTATATGGTTCTGGCACGGAAATGAACTGTCCTTTGTATTTTATATAGGGTCCGAATTTACCAATACCAAACACCACTTCTTCACCGTCTAAGAGGAAGAGAACTTTATTCTTGATAACATCAAAAAGAGCCAAAGCTTCTTTTAGCGTAATGGTGTAGATGGATTGTCCCTCTTTAAGGCTGGCAAAGCGAGGCTTGCCTTTATCTACATCTCCTATTTGAATGCAAGGCCCTATTTTGCTTATTTTTGCCACGACGGGAGCTCCGGTCTTGGGTTCTTTGCCAAGCAAGCGTCCTTCCACTTTGCCGATCGGAATTTGCTCGATTAACGGGTGGAATTTGCTATAGAAAGTATTAACTGTTTCTACCCAATTATTTTCTCCGGCTGCTATTTTATCAAAGTTGGCTTCCTCGTCAGCTGTAAAGTCGTAGCTAAGTATTTCAGGGAATTGTGCCACCAAAAAATCATTGGTCATTCGTCCTAAATCGGTAGGCAATAATTTGGACGTGTCCTGACTGCCCGCTTCGGTAATCACACGGTCGTTATACAGACCGTCTTTGATGGTAATGGTATTTACGGTATGTGGCTGACCCGTCACATTGCCTTTGACCACATAACGGCGAGTTTGAATGGTCTCAATAATTGTGGCATACGTAGAAGGACGGCCAATGCCCAATTCTTCCATCTTTTTTACCAAGGAGGCCTCTGTATATCGGAAAGGTGCTTTGGTGTAGGTTTGTTGACCAATCAATTCCGCGTATGTCAAGATTTGCCCCTCTTGCATTTTGGGCAATATCGTACCACGTTCTTGAGTCTCGTCATCGGTAGATTGGATATACACCTTTGTAAATCCGTCAAATAAGATGGTTTCTCCAACAGCGGCAAATGTATAAGGTATATCAGGAGACGTTACCTCGATACGTGTCGTTTCGGTTTCTGCATCAGCCATTTGGCAGGCGATAGTACGTTTCCAAATCAGTTCGTACAATTTTTTCTCGTCTGAAGTATGCCCTGCCGTATGTTGTGACATATAGGTGGGACGAATAGCCTCGTGTGCTTCTTGGGCACCTTTGCTGGCGGTCTTATACTGACGCGATTTGAGGTATTTTTCTCCAAACTCTTTGATAATTTCTTTCTTGGAGGTTTCGATGGCCAACGCGCTCAAATGAACAGAGTCGGTACGCATATAGGTGATGAATCCGGCTTCGTACAAGGATTGAGCAATACGCATCGTCTTGCTGACGGAGAATTTCAGTTTTCGCGCAGCATCCTGCTGTAAGGAAGATGTGGTAAAGGGTGGAGCCGGCGTGCGATGAGCAGGTTTGGATTGAATGGAACCTACGCTGAATTGTGCTTTTTGACATAAATCCAAGAAGTCAATTACTTGGTCCTTTTTGGCAAAACGATGGTTCAATTCGGTACGCAAACAAACCTCTTTTCCGGTGTTGTTTTTCCCGATGAAATCAGCCAAAATTCGGTATTGGCTCTGCTCTTTGAAGTTCTCTATTTCACGTTCCCGTTCAACAATCAGTCTTACGGCAACCGACTGCACCCGACCGGCACTCAGTCCCGTAATAATCTTGCGCCACAAAACAGGCGATAACTCAAATCCCACAATCCTGTCTAGTACACGGCGAGCTTGTTGGGCATTTACCAGATTGTAGTCTATTTGTCTTGGGTGAAGGATTGCTTCTTGAATGGCTGTCGGCGTAATCTCGTGAAAGACGATACGCCGGGTTTTGTCGGCATCTAAATTTAGCACTTCTTGCAAATGCCATGCAATCGCTTCTCCCTCGCGGTCTTCATCACTTGCCAGCCAGACGGTATCCGCTTTTTTGACTTCCTGCCTCAGCACCGACAAAAGATGTTGTTTTTCGGGGTCAATCACATAATTGGGAGTGTAATCATGTTCAAAATCAATGCCGATGCTGTTTTTTCCTACACCTTCTATATCACGTATATGTCCTTGTGAGGATAATACGTGGTAGCCGTCGCCTAAGAATTTCTCTATTGTTTTTGCCTTTGCCGGCGACTCAACTATAACCAAGTTCTTACTCATTTTATTTCATTCATTGTCCAATTGGGACTATTTTTTTCGTTTCGGGCTGCAAAGGTAATGTTTTTTTTTTAATCTCACAAATTTATTTTTTTATTTGTATATATCAAAAATATTTTGTATTTTTGCAGTCTGAAAAAATTTTTTTACGAATGATGGACCTTATTTTAGTTATCTTATTGGCGTTGGTAGGTGTAATTTTGCTCTTGTTGGAGTTGTTCCTATTGCCGGGTTTTGGTGTGGCAGGTATTTCCGGCTTTGCCTCTTTTGTGGGTGCTGTTTATGTGGCATACGCCCATCTTGGTGCCAACGCAGGGCATATCACGTTGGCGGCTTGTATTGCGCTCTCTGCCTTGGCTATATATGGCTTTCTCCGTTCCCATGCGTTGGAGAAGATGGCGTTAGACACTACGATTGATGGCAAGGTGGATCTGGCAGCACCGGGTAAGAAATTAGAAAACTTGGAAGCCGATGCCGAGAGGTTGGAAAAGAAGTCCTAATATATGTATATCATACGTATATTATACGTATATCCAAATGTATAACTGTATAACTCTTAATTAACAACATTATGCAAGCACTTGAAATTTTCGGCTGCATTATTTTAGCCGTTTTTGTTCTTATCTTTTTTTATTACGTACCTTTTATGCTGTGGGTGAATGCCCAAGTCAGCGGCGTACGTATATCGTTGGTACAACTATTTTTGATGCGTATCCGTAAGGTACCGCCCACGCTGATTGTCAACTGCTTGATTGAAGCGCATAAAGCAGGGTTGCAAGATGTTAAGCGTGACGGTTTGGAGGCGCACTATTTGGCAGGTGGACATATTCAGCGTGTTGTGCATGCGTTGGTAAGTGCCAACAAAGCCAATATCCAATTACCATTCCAGATGGCGACGGCTATTGACTTGGCAGGACGCGATGTGTTTGAAGCCGTACAAATGTCGGTTAACCCCAAAGTGATTGATACGCCTCCCGTAACGGCAGTAGCCAAGGACGGTATTCAGTTGATAGCCAAAGCCCGTGTGACTGTTCGTGCCAACATACGCCAACTGGTAGGCGGTGCCGGCGAGGACACCGTTCTCGCCCGTGTAGGCGAAGGTATCGTCAGTTCGATTGGTTCGGCAGAGAGCCACAAGAGCGTGCTGGAAAACCCCGACAGCATATCCAAGTTGGTTCTTTCCAAAGGTTTAGATGCCGGTACTGCTTTCGAGATTTTGAGTATCGATATAGCCGATATTGATGTGGGTAAAAATATCGGTGCTCAACTGCAGATGGATCAAGCCGATGCCGACAAGAATATCGCTCAAGCCAAAGCAGAGGAACGCCGCGCCATGGCAATAGCCAATGAACAGGAGATGAAAGCCAAGGCACAGGAAGCCCGCGCCAAAGTGATAGAAGCCGAAGCATTGGTACCGCAAGCGATGGCTGATGCCTTCCGCAACGGCAATCTTGGCATTATGGACTACTACCGCATGCAGAACATTCAGGCGGATACCCAAATGCGGGAGAATATCGCCAAACCCGAAGACAAAACGGCTCTAAAGAAAAAATAAGATTCTAAATTGCATTAGTCCATTAACTTCAACGTAGCCATATTGCAATATCCCATCGTTTGGGAGGAAAAAAACGCCAACCTGTCTCTGATGGTACGGCGTATACGCCGGCTGAAAGGCAAGGCCGATGTGGCATTACTGCCAGAAATGTTTTCCACGGGTTTTTGCACCGACCGTCCTGATTTGGCAGAACCTATAGATGGTCCTACAATGCACACTTTACAAACGGTTGCTGACCAGACGGACGTAGCTATTTGCGGCTCTTTTATATGCAGCGAAAAGGGACATTTATACAATCGCGGGTTCTTCATTCGTCCGAACGGTACCCCCACTTTTGTGGATAAGGCACATCTGTATGCTCACGGAGGGGAAGACCGGTTTTTTACGGCAGGGAAAGAACGTACCGTGATAGAATACAAGGGAGTGCGTATGCGGCTACTGATTTGTTATGACTTGCGCTTTCCTGTCTGGGCACGCAATAAGAGTGGGCACGACTATGATATATTGTTGGTCTGTGCTAATTGGCCTCAAATACGGATTCAGTACTGGGATGCTCTTTTGGCTGCCCGCGCCACGGAGAACCTATGCTATATAGCGGCTGCCAATCCGGTGGGAGATGATGGATTAGGACTGCATTACAATGGTAGGTCTATTGCCTACGATACACGGTTGCAGCCATTGGCCAAATTCCGGGACAATCAGGCAGGTACCCGGGTAGCATCGTTTAATATGAATGATTTGTACCACTACAGAGAGGTCTTGCCGCTATGGAAAGACATTGATTCGTTTGAAATAACAAAATGAATTATCGTTGGACAATATGGGAGCCCTCGGACGAGGAGCAGGTAACTATTGCACGGCTTGCTGAAGAATTATGTATTTCCGAACCGGCAGCGCGAATGTTGGTTCATCGGGGTATAGCAACGGCATTGGATGCCCGTAGTTATATTCGCCCGAGTTTGTGCAATCTGCATGATCCTTTCCTGATGAAAGATATGGACAAGGCGGTCAATCGTTTGGAGCATGCCATTCGTTATCAGGAACGAATCATGGTTTATGGCGATTATGACGTAGATGGTACAACGGCGGTAGCATTGATGTACACCTTCCTCAAGATGCTTACGTCCAATGTAATCTACTATATTCCGGACCGTTATGCGGAAGGTTATGGCATTTCCGAAAAGGGGATAGACACAGCGGAACAGGAACATTGTCAGCTGATAGTGGCATTAGACTGTGGTATCAAGGCTATTGACAAGGCGCAGTATGCCAAGCAGAAGGGTATTGACCTTATCGTTTGTGACCACCACACCCCGGGCGATACCATACCGGATTGTACGGCAGTACTGAATATGAAACGTAAGGACTGCGATTATCCGTATAAGGAACTTAGCGGTTGTGGTGTCGGGTTTAAGTTGGTGCAAGGATATGCTATCACACACGGGATAAGTGAAGAGCAATTAGCGCATTTATTGCCCCTGTTGGCGATGTCCATTGCGTCCGATGTGGTGCCGATGACGGGCGAGAATAGGATATTGGCATATTTCGGGTTGGAACAGCTGAACAAAAAGCCGTCGGTGGGCATTCAGGCTATTAGGCAACTTACCGGTATTCAAGATAAGGTGGTTACCATATCCGACCTTGTCTTCAAATTCGGTCCCCGCATCAATGCCAGTGGACGAATGCGTTCCGGTTTGGAGGCTGTCAAACTGCTTATTACGGACGATGCGGAATTTGCAGAACAGCAGGCAAAGGAAATAGACAGTTACAATACCGAACGGCGTAATTTTGACGAAGAAACGACGCAGAAAGCCTTGGAGATATTGGAGGCAGACCCGAATAATGATTTTTTGCGCTCCACAGTAGTTTATGGAGCAGGGTGGCATAAAGGGGTAATTGGTATTACGGCTTCACGATTAACGGAGAAGTATTATCGTCCCACCATCGTTTTGACCTCGTCTGACCAAGAGGATATCATTAGCGGATCGGCACGCTCTGTAGCGGATTTTGATATTTATACTGCCATTGATTCCTGCCGAGACTTACTTGTTAATTTTGGCGGACACATGTTTGCAGCAGGATTAAGTATGCACCTGAAAGATTTGCCGGAGTTCAAACGCCGTTTTGAACAGTATGTCAGCATGCATATACGCCAAGACCAACTAGCTCCGACTATTCAGGTAGAGCAGGAATTGGCTTTTAGTGATATAACGCCTAAGTTTTATAATATACTCAAACATCTGGAACCTTTCGGCCCGGACAATCCACGACCTGTTTTCGTAACGCGTAATGTAATCAATAATCGTTATACCAAAACTGTTGGCAAACTTAACGAGCACCTTCGACTGGACGTGACAGACCGTACTGCGGCTATTGCCGGTATAGCGTTTGGTCATGGCGACAAGGCGTTGCATATCCAGAACGGCAACCCTGTCGATCTGTGCTACGAATTGGAAGAGAATACCTTTAATCACACTACGACCATCCAAATGATGGTCCAAGATATTAAATTATGTTCAACGAGCGAGAAACCCAAGGTCCTGCAAGAAGACGGGGCAGTATTGAAGTAGTATGTGGATCCATGTTCTCCGGCAAGACGGAAGAACTGATACGGCGAATGAAACGCGCACAATTTGCAAAACAGCGTGTCGAAATTTTTAAGCCCGCTATCGATGTGCGCTATTCGGTGGAAGATGTTGTCAGTCACGACCACAATGTTATCCAGTCCACACCGGTGGATTCCAGTCAGAATATCCTTCTGATGGTAGATGATATAGATGTGGTGGGTATTGACGAAGCGCAGTTTTTTGACATGGGTATCGTTGAAGTCTGCCAACAATTGGCAGCCCGTGGCATACGTGTGATATGTGCAGGACTGGATATGGATTACAAGGGTGTGCCGTTTGGTCCGATGCCGGCGTTGATGGCGATTGCCGAGGACGTATATAAAACGCACGCTATATGTGTCCATTGTGGGGACTTGGCATACGTGAGCCATCGTCTTGTGGCAAGTGACAAACGTGTGTTGTTGGGAGAAACGGACTCGTATGAGCCGCTGTGCCGTTCTTGTTACGAAAAGGCTATTGCAGCGGAAAATAACAAAGCCTAACGGTATTTTCCTTCCTGTGCATCTCCCATGAGACTTACATAGCTCTCATAGCGAGATAGGGCTATACGCCCTTCTTCTACGGCACGAAGGACTTCGCAACCGGGCTCGTTCACATGCAGGCAATCTCCGTATCGGCAATTGTGACCTATTTGAAACAGTTCACGGAAATAGTGACTGATTTCGTATTTGTCTATTTCAACGCCGCCGAAACCTTTTACACCCGGGGTGTCGATAATCCAACTGTGTTGGCTGGTCAGAGTTGGCTGTTGAGAGTCGAGAGCAGGCAGGGCGTACATTTCGGAGAATGTAGTGGTGTGCATGCCCTTATCGTGCGAGGTGGAGATAACGCCTGTACGTGTCTTGGTCTCTCCAAAAAGGGCGTTGAGCAGTGTAGATTTACCAACACCCGAATTACCGCTTAAAAGGGTTGTTTTTCCTTGTAAAAGCGATTGGATATATTCCACATCTTCTTGGGCGTGAACCGACACGATATGTGCGGTATATCCCAAACCGGAGTAGAGAGCCTCCCATTGCCGGGCAGTTTGGAGTTCTTGCTCTGTCATCAGGTCTCTTTTGTTGATAATTACTGCAACAGGCACGCGATAAGCCTCTGCCGTTGCCAGGAAACGGTCAATAAAAGTTAGAGACGTAACGGGGTGATTAACCGTTGCCATCAGCAGTACTTGGTCCAGATTGGCAGCAAGGATATGGGCTTCTTTGCTGAGATTGGTAGAACGTCGAATGATATAATTGCGTCGAGGTTCGATGGCGGTAATCCAGTTTGTTCCGTCGCCTTGTGCTTCCACATTCACCCAGTCGCCTACCGCTACGGGATTGGTTGTACGTATTCCTTTAATACGAAAATTACCTTTCACATGACATTCACGCTGTTCGCCTGTCTCCAGTTGAACGATTAGCGTGCTGCCGGTTGATTTGATTAGTAAACCTCTCATTAAAATGCTTCTGTAACTGCTAAATAAAAACTATAGGACTCTCTGTCAGACCAGTCGGTATCTACACTGTTGCGTGCCACATCAAAACGTACATTGACATGATCCCGATTGACGGACAAACGTAATCCCAAACCATAACCTACTTTAGGTGCGCTCCATATCCAGTGGTCGGTGTTATACACGTCGCCTACGCCCACAAAAGCCGTTCCTCGTAATATACTCACGATAGGAAATCGCAATTCGGTTTGTACTGCCCATAATATATTATCCCAGTATTTGCCTGCCCGCAAACCGCGTACCAGTTCGTCCCCTCCCAATGTGGGCATAATCTGACCGGGCATTTGGTCAATAGGCTGGTCGGAAAGCATGGCAATAGAGCGTACTTGATAAGCAAAGATAAGTGATTTATTGACGCGGTCAAAATCGGAACGGAACGTTTCGGGCTGCCAAAGGGTGATGAAGTGGCGATAATCGGCCTCCAAATGCCAAGCGCGGTAACTGGAACCTAATTCGGGTTCGTAATAAACGCCAAAAGCCTTGAACATCATTCCTTTGGTGGGGTAGTGCTTGTAGTCGCGTGTGTCGTACATGGTTACCAACCCCAGTCCCCATTCCAGCGTGTTGGCACGTCCGTGATAGGTACTGTCTTTGTCGCCACGGTTGGTTTTTTCCCACACAAGGTCCAGCATCGGACCCACTGCCCAATGATTGGTAAGACGAATCATGGGCTCTAATGTCAGGTCTGCCCGTCGGGAGACATAAGGAATGCCTGTTTTTTCCCCTCCCGAACCGTGCGAATAAGATAAATCGGGATAATAGCGGTATCGCGCTTGAAAATAGAGTTGCCAAGGTGTTTTCCCAGCCATATAAAAAGAACCGGTAGTATGAATCTGCCATTGTTTATTCAGCGAGTAATACCCCGTAACGCGCAAAGCGGAAGGAGTTTTCTCGTTGGGCATATTAAAACAAGACTGCAATCCCCCGTTGAAGGTCCAATCTGTTTCTCCTGAATAAGTAGGTAAGACAATGCCGATAACCGGCCAGTTCATTACATGGTCAACCATAGTGTTCCATTTTTCTTGTGCCGGAACAACTATGGTGAGCAGGAGCAATGAGCCAAGTAAGATATGTTTTTTGGCTGTCATTAGACGGTCATGATTTCTTTTTCTTTCTTGGCATATATTTCGTCGATGCGGGCAATATATTTATCGTGTAGTTTTTGCACTTCGTCTTCGGCATCTTTTTCTGCATCTTCGGGAAGTCCCTCTTTGATTTGTTTCTTGAGCATGTCGATGGCATCACGGCGGGCATTACGCACACTTACTTTGGCGTTTTCTGCCTCGTTCTTACATTGTTTGGCCAATTCACGACGACGTTCCTCCGTTAATGGAGGTATAATCAACCGAATACATTCGCCATTGTTGTTAGGTGCCAAACCGATATTGGAGTTAATCAGGGCACGTTCAATCACGGAGAGCATATTTTTCTCCCACGGCTGGATTTGAATGGTGCGTGCATCGGGAGTGGTGATGGTGCTCACATTGGCAATAGGCGTGAGGGAACCATAATAATCCACTTTAACGGGGTCTAAGATTCGTGCATTGGCTTTGCCGGCACGAATGTGGGCTAATGCATCGTCCAGATACATAACGGCGGCCTCCATGCTGTCGGAAGCATCACCTTGGATTTGTTTGGGTTCAATCATGATAGTTAATAATTGTGAATTAAGAATTATGATATATTAAGGTTTGACAAGGGTGCCTATCTGCTCCCCGCTGATTACTTTCATCAGGTTGCCTACCGTGTCCATGTTGAATACATAGATAGGCATATTGTTTTCTTTGCACATGCAGATAGCGGTCAAGTCCATCACTTTCAGTCCGCGCGCCAATACGTCGTCGTAGGTAATTTCGTCAAACTTGGTGGCAGTCGGGTCTTTTTCGGGATCGGCGGTATAGATACCGTCCACACGAGTGCCTTTGAGCATGACATCGGCTTCTATCTCGATGGCACGTAGGGCTGAGGCTGTGTCGGTGGTAAAATAGGGATTTCCTGTGCCGCCTGCCATAATAACTACATTTCCTTTCTCAAAGAGCCGCAAGGCTTTGGCTTTGTTGTAGTAGTCGCCAATCGGTTCCATTCTGAGGGAGGTTAATACGCGCACTTTCTGTCCTATTGCTTCCAGGGCGGAGGATAGGGCCAGTGAGTTAATCACGGTGGCAAGCATACCCATTTGGTCACCTTTGACGCGGTCGAAACCTTTTTGTGCGCCGCTTAGTCCGCGGAAGATATTGCCGCCGCCAATCACAATGCCTACTTGTACGCCTTTATCGGACAAGGCTTTGATTTGGGTGGCATATTGATTTAATCGTATGGGGTCGATACCGTAACCCTGCTGTCCCATCAGACTTTCGCCTGAGAGTTTTAATAAGATTCGTTTATACATAGTTGTCTAGTTTTCCAGTTATCTAGTTGCCTAGTTGTCTAGGTCATACCATGACGCATACATGGCGTAGTTGTTGGCTATTTTTTCGTTTATTTCGGCTGTCTGTGCAGGGTCGGCTTTTTTGATGAACTTGGCAGGCACACCTCCCCAAATCTCATAATCGCCGATCTGTGTACCTTTTAGCACCAAAGCTCCGGCAGCTACGATGGCTCCTTTGCCGACACGGGCTCCGTCCAGCAGGGTCGCTCCCATGCCGATGAGGGCGTAGTCCTCTACGTCTGCTCCGTGGATAGTCACATTATGCCCCACCGACACATAGTCGCCAAGGGTGATGGTGGACTTTTGGTAGAGCGTGTGCAGCACGCTGCCGTCTTGTATATTGCAATGCTTGCCGATGGTGATGGTGTTCACGTCGCCACGGAGCACGCTGTTGAACCACAGCGATGTGCCTTCGCCGATGGTTACATCGCCCACCACGGTGGCATTATCCATCATGATAACGCTTTCCGCGATACGGGGTGTCAGTATCTCGCCGTTGCGATTGATGGTTTTTATCAGTGCCATAATTTAGTGCCTGCTATAGTGGTTATTCTTATCGTGCAGCCACGATAGTTTCGAATTTCTCAGCCACAAGTGCAGCACCACCTATCAAACCGCCGTCTATATCGGGGCAGGCAAAAAGTTCAGCGGCGTTCTTGTCGTTGCAACTGCCGCCGTAGAGAATAGTCGTATTGTCGGCTATCTCGGCGTTGTATTTCTTGGCAACAAGCGAACGGATATAGGCGTGAATCTCCTGTGCTTGTGCAGGTGTGGCGGTCAAACCGGTACCGATAGCCCAAACAGGTTCGTAAGCCAATGTGATGTTTGCCCATTCTTCGGCGGTCAGATTGAAGACCGAACCGTTCAGTTGTGCCTCTACCACTTCGTTCTGTTTGCCGGCTTCGCGCTCTTCTTTCACCTCGCCGATGCAGAAGATAACTTTCAGACCGTTGGCGAGTGCCAGTTTGACTTTCTCGGCAAGGATAGCATAGTCTTCGTGGTAGTAGGCACGGCGTTCGCTATGACCGAGAATGCAGTATTCAGCACCGGTTGATTTAACCATTTCGGCACTTACTTCACCTGTGAAAGCACCTTTGTCCTTGTCGGCACAGTTTTCGGCAGCCACTTTGATAGATGAACCTTTGAGCAACTCAGCCACTGTGGCGAGGTGAATAAACGGTGTGCCTATTACTACAGCGCATGCAGGGTTAGTAATATCCTTTTTCAGTTGTTGGGCAAGTTCAATGCCTTCTTGCAGGGTTTTATTCATTTTCCAGTTCCCCGCTACCATTTTTGTTCTCATAGATTTCGCAGATTATATTTGTTAATTACTATTCCGTTTTGTATTTCCACAATGCCGGGGTTGGCACGTACAATCGTTTTTAACGTGACGGGGTCGCAGGTGCAGATAGGGTATTGCGCTTTGTACTCCGTGCGGAAATTCTCTATGTCCTGCGAACTGCTGCCGGTGACGGCATAGAAACTCTTGCCTGATTTGGCAATTTTGGCATAGAGTTTATTCAGTTTAGCCACCTGTTTATCGTTGGCTTTGGTCAAATCGTACATCACGGCTAAAGTCACTTTGTCCGTGCTTTCCAAAATATCGTATGTGATGTCCTCGTAATCTTCGTTCAGTATCTCAAAGTCATGAATGGGGGGCTCGTACCCTTTTTTTATCAAGGTGCTGTTTTGGCGCACAAAGGTCCATGTCGAATCACCTTTGGGGTAGTTCTCAAGGGTGAACTCCTGCTCCACGCCGTCTTTCTCATATACAAACGATATATCATATTGGTCGGGCTCGGCATCTTCCGGATATTCCATCAGTTTGGGCAGGTAGTTGCCTATTTTATACGGGCGGAAATCCCAGATAGGCAGGTGGGTCAGGTTATATGCCATAAAACCTCCTACGGCAAGTGCTGCAACGCCTGTCCACACACCTTCCATCCACGGCATCCATGTTTCGCGTATCTCTTTCTTGCAGCATAGCAGGATAAGCACCAACGATAGCAATATGATGTTTTTGTAGAATGTCTGCCAGTTGGTCAGGATAAGGGCGTCGCCGAAGCACCCGCAGTCGCTCACGGGGTTATTGAGGGCGATGTAGAGGGTGAGAGGAGTCATAACAAGGTAGAAAACCAAACTCAACCATGCTGTCCACTGTGTCTTGATGTTGAGCAACATGCAGAAACCCAAGATAAACTCTACGGCAATCAAAGCAATGGCTGCCGGCTCTGCCAATGGCAGCAAATCGGTAAAGAACCCGCCGAAAGCTTTCAGGTAGTCCTCTATCTTATAGGTCGTGCCTAATGGATCTACGGCTTTGACTATGCCTGAGAATAGAAAGGTGAGTGCCAATAGCGTACGCGCAAAGGACCCTAACAGATGTTTGAATAGTTTCATGTGTTTTTATTTTGTAATTTAATCAAATAGAACACGGCATAGTTGAGCATATCGAAATAATTGCCGTCGCAACCTTCGCTGACAAGGGTCTGGTGGTCGTGGGCACAAATCGATTTGTTGCGGTTAATCTTGGTTAGGATAATATCTGTCAGACTGGTGCCGTACATATCGCGCCATGCTTCGCCATAGTCGTGATTTTTCTTGAGCATCAACTCTTTGGCTTCGGCTATGTACAGGTCATACAGCTCGGTGGCACGTTCGGCGGTCATGTCCGTATCGTCGGCATATCCCTGACGCAGTTGGATAAGACCTATAACGGCGTAGTTGACAATCGCCATCAACTCACCTTCTATGCTGTCGCCTACCATGTTCACACCGGTCATTTCCAGTTCGCGAATACGTTTGGCTTTGATAAAGAGCTGGTCGTTTACCGTCTGCACACGCATGATGCGCCAGGACGGACCGTAATCTTTCATTTTGAGCGTGTATATTCGTCTGCAACGTGCAATAACCTCATCAAATTCTTCGTTCGTCTTCATATCTTTCAATTTTCCACTTTCAACTTTAAACTATCCAGAGTCACCTGCTCTTGTTCGCCCGATATCATATTTTTCAGCATGACCGTGCCGTTAGCCAACTCGTCGCTGCCTATAATAGCCACCCACGGAATCTGTTTGGAATCGGCATACATCATTTGTTTCTTCATCTTAGCCGGTTCAGGATAGACTTCTGCACGTACGCCCTGTTGGCGCAATTGACGGGCAATAGCGGCGGCGCAGTTCAGTTCGTCCTGCCCAAAGCAGGCAAACAGTACTTGTGTCTGTTCCAACATGCTCTCGGGGTACAGGTTCAGTTCGCATAGGCAGTCGTAGATACGGTCTGCACCGAATGATATACCCACACCACTCACGTTGGGCAAACCAAATATGCCGGTCAGGTTGTCGTAGCGTCCGCCGCCTGTAATCGAACCGATTTGTACATCTAATGCTTTCACTTCAAAGATAGCACCCGTGTAGTAATTCAAACCGCGAGCCAGAGTCAGGTCCAGTTCGATAGGCAAGGTCACTTGCAGACGTTTCACGGCTTCCAGAACAGAGGCTGTCTCTTCCACGCCTTTTGTGCCGGTCTCGCTTGTCGTCAACAGTTGACCGATAGTGGCAAGTTTGTCTTCGTTGCTGCCTGCCATAGACAGGATAGGCTGCAACTTGTTTATTGCCTGCTGCGATAAGCCACGTTCCAACAACTCGTCGTTTACTTTGTCAATGCCTATTTTGTCCAGTTTATCAATGGCTACGGTAATGTCCATCATCTTGTCGGGTGCCCCGATGACTTCGGCTATACCTGCCAATATCTTGCGGTTATTGAGGTGCAGACATACATGCATACCGAAACGGCGATACACCTCTTCCACAATCTGTATCAGTTCCACTTCGCTCATCAGCGATTCGGTGCCGATTACATCTACATCGCATTGGTAGAACTCGCGGTAACGTCCTTTTTGCGGACGGTCGGCACGCCACACGGGTTGAATCTGAAAACGGCGGAAGGGAAATTGTAGTTCCTCACGGTGTTGCACCACAAAGCGGGCAAAAGGTACGGTCAGGTCGTAGCGGAGACCTTTCTCGGGTGCTTCGCCCGCCTTCTCGCCGCTGTTCTGAATGCGAAAGAGCAATTTGTCACCTTCTTCGCCGTACTTGCCCATCAGGGTGGACATCTGTTCCATGGCGGGTGTCTCTATCTGTTGATATCCATACAGTTTGAATACGGATTTTATGGTATCAAAGATATAATTGCGGCGCGCCATTTCAACCGGATTGAAATCACGTGTACCTTTTGGAATACTCGATTTTTGTATATTTGCCATATAATTTTAACTCTAAACTCTAAACTCTAAACTCTTATAAATAATCTCCGTTGCCCCCAACTCGCTTTGCACGTATGCTTTGGCTTTCTGACCTATCTCGTCGGCACGCAGCAACGCTTCGTCCATAGCCGTTTTAAACTCTTTGTAGTTCGTCACGCTAAATCCGGCTCCGGCCTGTATCAATCCGTGTGCTTCGCGGAACTTATGGTAGTTGGGACCGAAAAGCACGGGAACACCCCACACGGCAGCCTCTAATGTGTTATGGATACCTTCGCCAAAACCACCGCCTATGTATGCCACATTGGCGTATTTGTAAATACTGCTGAGCATGCCCATCGTGTCTAACAGCAAGGTCCTGTTTTGGTTGATGTTCTTTTCGTTGGCGCGTGTATAACGCACTAACCGTCCCTGCCAACGCTGGAATATGTCATGCAGATGTTCCTCGTGTATCTCGTGCGGTACCAGAATCAAACGGACATCCTCGCGTTCCTCTATGTAGCGTGCCAACAGCTCCTCGTCGGGAGGCCATGTGCTGCCGGCTACAATAACAGGACCCTCGCTGAATAATTGGGCAAGAGGTATATCTTTACTCTCTGACGCAATGCGTGTCACACGGTCAAAACGTGTATCTCCTGCCACAACCACATTGGTAATACCGTAACGCTCCAACAGTTCTTTTGAGGCTGCGTCCTGTACGTATAGACGTGTGAAACAACGCAATAAACGCCTATACCAGCCTCCCCAAGGCTTGAAGAAAAGTTGGCTCTTGCGGAAAATAGCGGCTATGATATAGGTCGTGCTGCCGCGTTGTTTCAACTCGTTCAAGTAGGCGGGCCAGAACTCGTACTTGACAAACAAACTGATGACGGGCTGTACACATTCCAAAAAACGACGGGCGTTAGCACGAGTGGCAAAGGGTAGATAAGTTACCAAATCCACTTGGTCGTAGTTCTTACGCATCTCGTAGCCGGAAGGGGAGAAAAAGGTCAGTAAAACCTTGTAGGGCGAGTGTTCGGCGCGCAGCCGTTCCAGGATAGGGCGTGCCTGTTCAAACTCTCCAACCGACGATACATGAACCCATATCCATTGAACTTTCTGCTGCGTACGACTATCGCGTATGGACTCCAAACGTTCCCACACTTCATTCTGCCCCTGCACCATCAACCGGGCTTTTCTGTGGCCGCATAATGCAGCCAAACGTATCAATAAAAAATATATCCGCATACATCTTTATTATTTCGGGCACAAAGATACAAAAAAAATTTGGGATTAGCAAACTTTTTAAACGGAAAATGGAAAATTGAGAATTGAAAACGATTTTTTGTAATCTAACCGATTGTGCCTTCAAGAGATACCTGCAACAGTTTTTGCGCCTCTACGGCAAATTCCATCGGCAGTTTATCCATCACCTCTTTGGCATAACCGTTTACAATCAGCCCTACCGCGTCTTCCAGCGATATACCCCGTTGTTGGCAGTAGAAGAGTTGGTCCTCGTTTATCTTGGATGTGGTGGCTTCGTGCTCCACCGTGGCGGTGGGATTGGCAATCTGCATATCCGGGAAGGTGTGCGCGCCGCACCGGTCGCCCAATAACAAAGAGTCACATTGGCTATAATTACGCACATTGGCAGCATGCGGCACCACTTTGACCAAACCGCGGTAGGAGTTTTGGCTATGTCCGGCGGATATACCTTTGCTTATTATGCGCGAGCGCGTGTTGGAGCCCAGATGAATCATCTTGGTACCCGTGTCCGCCTGCTGGTAGTTATTCGTTACCGCCACCGAGTAGAACTCCGCCGACGAGTTGTCGCCTTTGAGAATACATGACGGGTATTTCCACGTGATGGCGGAGCCGGTCTCTACCTGAGTCCAACTCAGTCGGGCATTCTCGTAGGTGATACCGCGTTTGGTAACAAAATTATAAATACCGCCCTTGCCTTCTTTATCCCCCGGGTACCAGTTCTGCACGGTGGAGTATTTGACTTCAGCATCTTTATGTACCACAATTTCCACGATGGCGGCATGCAATTGGTTTTCGTCGCGCATTGGAGCCGTACAGCCCTCCAAATAGCTCAGATAAGCCCCCTCGTCGGCAATCAGCAGTGTACGTTCGAACTGACCCGTGTTACCGGCATTGATGCGGAAATAGGTACTCAACTCCATCGGGCAACGTACGCCCTTGGGTATATAGACAAACGATCCGTCGGAAAAGACAGCCGAATTAAGGGCGGCGTAAAAATTATCGCCGTACGGAACGACCGAGCCTAAGTATTGCCGGACCAAATCGGAGTGTTCACGCACCGCTTCGGATATGGAGCAGAAAATAATACCTTGTTTGGCAAGTGTCTCGCGAAAAGTGGTCTTCACACTTACCGAATCCATCACGGCATCTACTGCCATATTTCCCGCCAAAGCAGCGCGTTCCTCCAACGGAATACCCAATTTGTCAAAGGTTTTTTCTATCTCGGGGTCTATGATTGTCTGTCCTTCGCCTTTTGTGTTTTGTTCTCCTACTTTCGTCTTGGGGGCCGCGTAGTACGAGATAGCCTGAAAATCTATTTCGGGAATAGTCAGGTGCGCCCACGTGGGAACGGACATAGTCTGCCACTTGCGAAAAGCTTTAAGGCGAAAATCGAGTAACCACTCCGGCTCACCTTTCTTGGCAGAGATAAGACGTATTACGTCCTCGTTCAAACCACGGGGAAGAATATCGGTTTCCACATCGGTGGTAAAACCGTATTTGTATTCCTGCGTCGTTATGTCCTTAATTTCCTGATTCATCGTTATTCTATACTCCTTATTCCATCAGCGCAGCGGTCCTTACTCCATCAGCGCAGCGGTCCTTATTCCATCAGCGCAGCGGTCCTTACTCAATCAACAAAGCCGCCTCTTGGCGGCTTTGTTCAGAGGTCGGTGGCGGATTCGAACCGCCGTCCCCGGTTTTGCAGACCGATCCCTAGCCACTCGGGCAACCGACCGTTTTTCTTGAATGCGACTGCAAAAGTACTGCTTTTTTTTGGAATATGCAAATATTTTTGCAATTTATTTGTCTTTTTCGTCTTTTTCGGCTTCTTTTTGTGCTTGAATTTCTTGCTGATGGGCTTGCTGACGCGCCAAATCAACTTGCCGCAAGGCTGCGGCTTGCTCCGGCGGAAGCGGTTTGGTTGCCATCAACTCGTTATATATCAACAGCGTCGCCCAAGCGTCCGTGGACGCATAGCGTGCCTGCTCAGGCGTGAGGTGGGTGTTCTCCCAATTGGTCAGTTGCTGGGATTTGTTGATTTTTTTACCGAAACAGATGGCAAATATCTTTTGAAGCCCTAAATCCAAGATGCCGTACTGTCCGCAGATAGATTGCAAATCTACGCAATTGGCAGGCTTGAAATCACGCCTCCGCCTCAGTCCGTTCAAATCGTCTTTGAAAGCCAAACCTACTTTGCAAATCGTTCCGTCAGAAAAGATGTCACACAACTCTTGCGGCAAACCTACGTGTGTCAAACGGAAAAGATAGCAACGGTCTTTTGTGGCTATCTGCAACAGGGCGGTTGGGTAATGTACACCCCGTGTAAAACTCGGACGTGCCTCTGTATCAACGCCTAAAACGTCCTGTTTGCGTAGGTAGGCTATGGCTTCCGGCACTTGCTCGGGACGGTCAACAATCACCACTTGACCTTCAAACCGTGCCACCGGCAACCATTGTATCAAATCCTTGGATATTCTATGTATAAAAGAATTTTCTTTCACAAGAAAAGGACGCTGCATAGCGTCTTACCAGCGGTTGTAGTGGATATTGTCGGTCTTCCATTTGTCTTTCACCTCGGGTTGTTCGGCAGGAACGCCAACCGGCACGATACACATGGGAATGATATGTTCGGGCAGCCCTAACAGTTGTTGTGCTGCTGTAGCACGTTCCATATTGGGGTGCAAGCCCGTCCACACGGCCCCCAATCCCATGGCGTGGGCAGCCAATAAGATATTCTCGGTGGCAGCGCTCACGTCGTTAATCCAGAACCCTTCGCTGCCTTCGATGGCTTTGGTCAGGTCTCCGCAAGGAATGATGGCGCAAGCAGGGTGCTGGTCGCAGCGGCTATAGGGGAAAGCCTGACCTAACTGGGCTAACAGGCTGTCTTCTGTTATCACGATAAAAGCCCAAGGCTGGTGGTTAAGAGCACTCGGGGCGGACATGGCACATTGCAGTAATGTTTGGATCTGTTCGTCAGAAATCTTTTCTCCGGTAAACTGCCGCACGGATACGCGGGTGCGGATGTTTTCGATAACGTTGTCTTGTTTCATTGTTGTGGAATTAGTTGTTTCCTGTTTTTGGCACGCCATCAGAACTGTTCCGACGAGTGCGAATAAAAAGATTTTTTTCATTTGTTTATGACACTTTGAAAAACTGGCTGCAAAGGTACAAAGAAATTTTGATATACGCAAATTTTTTTAACAACTACTTCACATACACCGTCCGGTGATACGCCTCTAACATCCTAAACAACGGCAGAGACTCCAACCATGCCGTAAAGTCCTTTTTGTTCTGCTCCGGAACGTAAAAGATGATCTTCTGCTCCGTCACTTCAAACTGCTGCACTACATGGAATAAGCGCACAATCAAACGCTCCTCTATCTGCTCCAAAAAAGTCTTCATTACGGCTCTCTCCAAGTCGCTCAGTGAGGGCTTTTTTGTACCCCTTCGGCGCACATAGCGCGTCATCCAAAAGCGCATCAAGTCCAACTTGTTGCCGCCGTTTGGCCAACCGTGCGCGTTGTAGTGCAGGTAAAAATCATCTACAAACTCCTTCGGTCGCATATAGCCAAACTCTGTCACGATTATTTTGTAATAACCTGTGTTGGCAGGAACTTTCGCCCTATCTGCCGGAATTAACGTGTTCATATCAAATAAATTATTTATAACTTCTTCTATCGGCGAAGCCGTTGGGGGAATCCTCACGCGCGCGTTTTCCCCACTAACTTCGTTATTTTCTTTTATATTTTCTTTTTTGCTTCTTTTTTCTTTTGAAAAATGTTCATTTTGAACGTTTAAGTGTTCATTTTGAACGTTTAAGTGTTCATTTTGAACACAGGTATATCCATATTCAGTGAGTTGCACATATCCCTTTGCTATTAGAGAATCAAGTTTGCGTTTGGCTGTTAATCTTCCTCCGCAACGGCTTTTTTTGGCAAGGTCTGTCATTGTACCCTGCCAAGGCTTATTACGGCACAAATAGCGGAGGGTGGAATATACCAACATTTCCAACCCTTCCACATCTATTTGCTCTGCCTCTTCCATCTCAATCCTCAAAAACATCTTCCTCGTCCTCCTCGTCTCTCGGTTCGGGCGGTAGTTCGGGACTGCCTATGAAATTTATTCCGCTATAGTAATCTATCATAATTGTCTGATTATAGATTATAGACCGTTCGCTGCGCTCACTGTTGGAGTATAGACTGTCCTTATTCCATATTCCATCAGCCGAAGGCGGTCCTTATTCAAAATTCTCCATCCTCCTCTCCCAATTGGATGCACCGAACAACTCGTCATACAGCGCATTAGCCTTTGCAACTCCATTTTGGACTATATTAAGATAATGGTCTAAGAATTGCACTATACGTCGCATCGTCTTATATTTGAGACTGCTATAATGACTACTCTTCTTGACATATTCCGTAATATCTATCTGCTTATTGTAATACGATGCTTGCAGCTTTCCAAGTTTGAGCTTATAATTATGCCAGTTCAGATAGTCGTACGTCAAACTAAGTGTATCGCTGTCACTAAACTGATACGTGCTGAAACGAAGAAAAGCATCACCTGTTATTCTGCATAATTCGGGATCTTTCCTAAATTCTATAAAGTCTTCTGTTGTCATAATTGTTTGATTATAGATTATAGACCGTTCGCTGCGCTCACTGTTGGAATATAGAGTTTGGACTGTCCTTATTCCATATTCCTTACTCCATCAGCGAAGCGGTCCTTATTCAAAATCCTCCTCCCCCTCATCGAGGGGGTCGGGGGGGTGTCCTATGTTAAGCAAGGGTGAACGAAGGGTGAACGAAGAGTTAAGCAACCCCTGTTCACCCTTTTTTAACGCTATACCTTATACAATAAAAGTTGCTTCTCGTACTCCTCTATTTGTTCTTTGGTACAATCCTTGTAAATCATACGTTTGACCTTGTTTAGTTGGGCTTCGGCTAATACAGCCTCTGCAATAAACAAATCAAATAGCTTGGAATCTACTCCCTTACGTGCCATCACACTGAATACACAAGGGTTAGATGTCTTTCGTAATACACAAGGCGCGTCTATCGCCTTCCAATGTTTTTTTGTCTCCTCTGCTTTAGAGGGTTCTGTAAATGTAATTTGCATATCTCTTAATCCTTAATTCATAATTCTTAAAACCCCACTTATTCGGCACTACTCCACGGGGGCATATAAAGCAGCACCGCCATCGCAATTTGTTCTTTTCCGAACGCGATAGCGACTGCAAAAGTACAGCAAAAAAAGTTGAAAGAGGGAACAAAATGTCCCGTCTTTTTAAAAAATTTTTTTATAGGGAACGCAAAAACTACCAATTAGGGACAGACCCTTTTTGGTAGTTTTTTAGTTTTTACAGCACAAAGTTAATTCAAAATTAATCTAAAACTCAAAAAAAATTGCGTATGTCATTTTTTTTTCGTACCTTTGCAGCGAAAAGATATAAGGGGTATTAGCTCATCTGGTAGAGCGTAACGTTCGCAATGTTAAGGTAAGGGGTTCGAGTCCCCTATGCTCCACAAAAAATATTAAATTTAATATAAGATGAAGAAAACTTTTTTTTCAATTTTGACTTTCGTTCTGCTTTTATTTCTTGCAGTTATTTTGCCATCGTGCAAGGACAAAGGAGAGGAAACCTACACCGTTTGGACTGAAACCGAAACTTATTCGGAGTTTCAGAGTATTTTTCAAACCACTCTCAATGATGGTTATTATGTGCGAGTTGAGCTAACAAGAGAACAATGGGAGTTAATTGGACCGAATCTTGGAAGTGATGGTCGCCACAAATGGGATGAAGCCACAATAAAGAAGTGGCTTATCAGTAATGGCTTTGGAGAATCAGAGGCAAACAAAGAGTCGTCTTGGTTCGCTCTTATCGACCATGGTTTTCTTGCAACTCGCAATGGGAACTTGGTTTATCTAATACTCAAGTAATAAGCACGCAAATATATTACCGAAAAACTACCAATTAGGGACAGACCCTTTTTGGTAGTTTTTAGTTTTTTGAC
>JAKSMY010000021.1 GCA_024400275.1 Paludibacteraceae bacterium
TTACCGAACAGGAACATCTGGACAGCATAGCCGCTATGGCTGCCAAGAATATGCCATACAAGAGTTTAATCGGTCGGGGCTGGTACGGCACCGTCACACCTGCCGTTATTCAGCGTAATGTACTGGAGAACCCCGTGTGGTACACATCTTACACCCCCTACCAGGCTGAGGTTAGTCAGGGACGTTTGGAAGCCCTATTCGTTTTCCAGACGATGATTAGTGAACTGACCGGTCTGCCATTGGCTAACTGCTCCCTGCTGGACGAGGCGACAGCTGCTGCCGAATCGGTGACGATGATGCGTAACCTGCGTAGCCGTGAGCAGGTCAAAAATAACGTGTGCAAGGTTTTTGTGGACGAAAAGATATGGTCCAATACATGGGCTGTCCTTCAAACACGTGCTGCCGGACAGGGTATTCAATTAGTAAAAGGCAATTATGCCGCGTTCACCCCGTCGGCTGAGTTTTTCGGGGCTCTTGTGCAGTGGCCTAATGCCGACGGTAGCATAGAGGACTATAGTTATTTTATTGACCAGTGTCACGCGCAGGGACTTAAAATAACCGTTGTGGCAGATTTGATGGCGTTGGCTTTGCTCAAACCTTTGGACGCTGATATTATGTGCGGTACGGCACAGCGTTTCGGTTTGCCGATGGGTTTTGGCGGTCCCACTGCCGGCTATATGGCAACACGTGACGAGTTCAAACGCGATATGCCAGGACGTATAATAGGTTTGAGCAAGGATAGCCACGAGCAGCCTGCTTTCCGGTTGGCTCTCCAGACACGTGAACAACATATCAAACGCGAGAAAGCCACTTCGAATATATGCACCGCCGAGGCGTTATGTGCCATGATGGCAGGTTTTTACGGCGTTTATCACGGTGCAGAAGGTGTGCGCCAGATAGCCGAAGGCATACACGGCAAGGCTGTTTATTTGAGCGAGATGTTGCAGGCTTACGGCTTTATACAAGAGAACACGGAGTTCTTTGACACGCTCAAGATTAGGTTGACAGTTGACGATGCACAATGCACGATGAAGGACTTGTGCAAGGCGGCTGAAGATAAGGGCTTTAATTTCTATTACGGAGAGGACTATGTCGGACTGAGCATTGATGAGACGGTTACCATAGACGATATGAACGACTTGATTGAACTCTTTGCCGAGTTGGGCAACGGTCTGCCCCAATACGAGGACGACGAGACTGTCTTTGAGGGTTTATGGGCAATAGACGAGAGCCGTATTCGTGAAGTGGATTACATGCAGCAGGAAGTGTTCCAACGTTATCATACCGAGACCGATATGATGCGCTATATCAAACGTTTGGACCGCAAAGATATCAGTTTGGCACATACGATGATTCCTTTGGGCAGTTGCACGATGAAACTGAACCCTGCTGCTGCTATGTTGCCGGTTACTATGCCGGGTTGGACAGCCGTTCACCCGCTTGCTCCTGCCAAACAGGTGGAGGGCTATACGGAGATGTTGGCTGAATTGGAGCAGCAGTTGGCTACCATCACGGGTTTTGCAGCCTGCAACCTTCAGCCCACCAGCGGTGCCGCCGGTGAATACACCGGTTTGGTGACTATTCGTCAGTATTTATGGAAAAATAAACAACAACAGCGTACCGTTCTGCTTATACCTGAATCAGCGCACGGCACCAATCCTGCATCGTGTGCCCAAGCAGGCTTTACGCCTTGTGTGGTTAAGTGCGACGAAAAAGGAAATACGGACCTTGCCGACTGGAAAGCCAAAGCCGAAGAAAATAAGGATACTTTGGCAGGCTGTATGATTACTTATCCGTCCACACACGGTATCTTTGAACAGGCTATTCGTCAGATGTGTCAAATCGTTCACGACAATGGCGGTTTGGTGTACATGGACGGTGCCAATATGAATGCACAGATAGGTTATACCAATCCGGGTTTTATCGGAGCAGACGTGTGCCACCTGAATCTGCATAAGAGCTTTGCATCGCCTCATGGCGGTGGCGGCCCCGGTGTAGGCGCGATATGCTGCAACGGCAAGTTGCAGCCCTATATGCCCACCGCAACTGCGAATCGTGTTTCGTCTGCCCTCTATGGCAATGCCAATATGGCACTTATCAGTTACGGCTATATTCGTATGATGGGCGAGGAAGGACTGCGTGAGGCTACAGCGGCTGCTATCTTAGGGGCTAATTACATGGCTGCCAAACTAAAAGATGCCTACGGTATTGTTTATACCGGCGAAACGGGTCGGGTAGGGCATGAGTTAATCTTGGACTGCCGCCAGTTCCATGCTATCGGCATAACGGAAGGCGATATAGCCAAACGGTTGATGGACTTTGGCTACCATGCTCCCACACTCTCTTTCCCTGTGCACGGCACGTTGATGGTAGAGCCGACTGAGTCGGAAAGTAAACATGAATTGGACCAGTTCATAGACGCTCTGCTTGTTATTCGGGAGGAGATACGTGAGATAGAGAACGGCACGGCGGACAAGACCGATAATGTGCTGCTCAATGCTCCTCATGCCGAATATGAGATAGTGGCGGACGAGTGGAACCACACGTATCCCCGTAGCAAAGCCGCTTATCCTACCGGTTGGGTACGTGCCAATAAATTTTGGATTCCGGTCGGACGTGTAGATAACGGCTGGGGTGACCGAAACTTAGTGGCAAGATATTGATATGCAAACCACCATTATTCACGAGCAAACAGATCCGCATGGCATTATCACTCCCGGGCGGTATCGGATGGAAGTGGCTATGGAATACTTAGGCATTTTTATTGCCTTGTGTCCGTTAGCAATCATGGTCAACTGGATTTTTATTCCGCACGCCACCGTAGGCGGCGGATTGACCGGTATATGCTCTATGATTTACTACGCCACACGGGGTATGTTTCCCGAACTGTTTGCACAATACGGAGGGGCTATCCCTATCTGGCTTACCACATTGGTGATTAATACGGTGCTTCTTGTTATAGCCGGTTTCACGGTCGGGTGGAAATTCTGTATCCGTACTATCTTTGGTGCTTTCACCTTAGCACTGTGGTATCGCCTCATCCCTATTCGTGAAACGCCTATTATAGACGATCCTCTTTTGGGGTGTATTGTTGGAGGCGTGTTGTTTGGTATATCGTTGGGACTGGTCCTGTTCTGCAATGGTTCGTCAGGAGGAACAGATATTATCGCCATGATTGTGCACCATTATCGCGATATATCGTTGGGCAAGGTGATGATTATATGTGATGTGCTGATTATTCTGAGTGCATGGTTCTTGCCACTGCCTGAAGGAATAGATTTGGAAGGACAAACGATTGCCGATTATAAGTTCCGGCGTATTATGTGCGGTATATCAATGACCGTGGCTTATACGGCCAGCGTGGATTGGTTTATGTCACGTATCCGTCAGTCCGTGCAGTTCTTCATTTTCAGTCATAAGCACGACGAGATAGCGGAGGCTATTTCTACTACTGTGCATCGTGGCATTACTTTATTGGACGGAAAGGGCTGGTACAGCGGCGAAGCCATAACAGTTGTTACCGTTTTGGCACGCAAACACGAATCCGGCACGATACTTAGTCTAATTCAGAAAATAGATCCGGACGCTTTTGTTTCGTGCAGCAACGCCAATGGCGTGTTTGGTAGCGGATTTGATAAAATAAAAGATTAGTTTATTTTTTGCGAATAATCGTCAAACCGTCCCGAAAGGGAAGAATGACTTTCTCCAATCGCTCATCATGAGCAATATAGTCGTTAAAGGCGCGCAGACCAAGGGTCTGTGCGTCTTTGTCATAGGCAGAATCAACCACATGTCCGTCCCATAGCGTATTGTCCGCTAATATCCAGCCTCCTGCCCGTACGCGTGAATAAACAAGGTCTATATAATCACAGTATTCGCGTTTGTCGGCATCGATAAAAACAAGGTCAAAGAATGTCGGTAATGAACTGTTTTCGGCAGTCAGATAGGTTTGCGCTTCTCCAATCAAAGACGTGATGCGGCTGCCCAACGGAGATAAACCGAGATTACGCTGTATAGTGTCTTGCAACTCGTCGTTGCGCTCAATGGTGAAAAGGTGTCCGTCAGCGTGTAATCCCTCGGCAAGGCACAGAGCCGAATAACCGGTATAGGTGCCTAATTCCAAGATATAAGTAGGACAAATCATTCTGCTCATCATAGCCAATAATCGCCCTTGAATATGTCCGGAAAGCATGTGCGCGTTCAGCACGTGCAGGTTGGTATCGCGGTTAATAACCTGTAAATAATCGGGCTCTTGAGACGAATGTTGCTCGATATATTCATTGATTGTCAGCATAAATATATATGTTCTTAACAAAAAGTTTACAAAAGTACAAAAAAATTTGCATATATCAAAAAAAAGAAGTAATTTTGTAGTCGTTTTAATCACTTTGTCATAAAAAATAACAGATATATGGAAAAAATTGATGCTTTAGACCGAAAGATTTTGCAGATTATCACGCAAAATGCCCGTATTCCTTTCAAGGACGTGGCAGAAGCCTGTAATGTGAGTCGGGCTGCTATTCACCAACGTGTGCAGAAAATGTGTGACAACGGGGTTATCGTAGGTTCGGGATACCAAGTGAACCCCGAGATGTTGGGCTACACAAGATGTGTACTCATTGGGGTTGAGTTGACATCCGGCTCTAAATACAAAAGCGTGGTAGAAGCCCTGAAAGAAATTCCCGAAGTGGTGGAGGAATACTACACCTTGGGAGCATACGCTATGCTGATTAAGATGTATGCCCGCAACGATAAAGACCTGTTGCGGTTGCTGAATACCATTCTTAATATCGAGGGCATAACCAATACGGAAACATTGACATGCTTGGAGCAGGGTATTGAACGTAGTTTACCAATTGAATAATTATGGAACGAGTAATCAGTGGCATACGTCCGACAGGTAATCTGCATCTGGGCAATTATTTTGGAGCCGTCAAGAATTTTGTACGCATGCAAGACGAGTACGATTGTATGTTCTTTATCGCCGATTGGCATAGTCTGACGACGCACCCGACGCCCGAAAATATCCGTCAATCGGCACGTACTATCATGGCGGAATATTTGGCCTGCGGTATAGATCCCGAAAAAGCACCTATTTATATACAAAGTGACGTAAAAGAGGTGCTGGAACTTTACCTCTATTTCAATATGAATGCTTATTTGGGCGAGTTGGAGCGTGTCACCAGTTTTAAGGAAAAAGTGCGCCAGCAGCCGGACAATGTGAATGCCGGTTTGCTGACTTATCCCACTTTGATGGCAGCGGATATATTGATGCACAAGGCAGATAAAGTGCCTGTGGGCAAGGACCAAGAGCAGAATATGGAGATGGCGCGTCTGTTTGCCAGACGTTTCAACCGCATCTATAACGTGGAGTACTTCAAAGAACCGCAGAATTTCTACTATACCAAACATGCTGTCAAAATCCCGGGATTGGACGGTAGTGGCAAAATGGGCAAGAGCAACGGCAATTGTATCTATCTGTTTGAGGACGACAAGACGATTACCAAAAAAGTGATGCGTGCCGTGACCGATGCCGGTCCACAAGCCATTAATAGCGAAAAGCCCGAGGTTATTCAGAACCTGTTTACTCTGATGGAAGCCGTTTCTGCGCCCGATACGTTGGACTATTTCAACGATAAATGGAATACATGCGAAATCCGTTACGGCGATATGAAAAAGCAACTGGCTGCCGATATATGCGCCACGATTGCACCTATCCGTGAGAAGATTGAGGCCTACAAGAACGATGAGGCATTGTTGGCTAAAGTTGCACAGCAAGGCGCAGAACGTGCTCATGAGCGTGCCGCACAGACCATTCGCGAAGTAAGGGAGATAATTGGTTTTAAAGGATAAAGACTAACGAGGTGTTATAACGTTACGAGACCGGAAAACTCAACAGATTATAATTAAACGAGAAGTCTGCCTTCTCAATGGCGTGCCGATACTTCTTGCCGTGACCTCGAAAGAGTAGCGAGAGGGTGGTCGGATTACAAAGATTAGGTAAGGTCTCAAATCCTATTTTTAGGAGTTTTCTCGAGCAAAACGCGTTATGACACCTTTTTTTGTTGAAAAAATTTGCATATCTCAGAAAAAAAGTGTACCTTTGCACGCTTTTTGGGAATTAAGCAATCGGGAAATATAATAAAATAAATACAACTATGGCAAAAGAGAATTTTAAGAAAGAAGACGAACAGTTAGAAAACGTAGGTGAAGCGCTGAATACAGCCGGTTTATGGATTGAGGCGCACCAGAACTTGCTGTTCGGTATTGTTATCGCAATCGCTGCGGTTATTTTGGGTTGCATAGCCCTGAATAACTATGTTATTAAACCTCATGCGTTAGAGGCAAGCAATGAGAATGCCAAAGCCGTTGAGTATTTTATGCAGGGGCAGTGGGAGACCGCCCTTAACGGCGATGATGCAGAGTGCATCGGCTTCTTGGCCGTTGCTGACGAATACGCTATGTACCAACAGGGCGAATTGGCTAATCTATACGCCGGTATTTGCTATTATCAATTGGGTCAGTACGAGGAATCGGCTGCTTGCTTGAAGAAGTTCTCGGCAGACGATGTGATGATTAATCCTGCTTCGTACCAACTGTTAGGCGACGCTTATGTTCAAATGGGCGAATTGGAAAAAGCCTTGAAAGCTTACGATGCTTCCATTAAGTCGAACAACGACCTCCTTTCTCCTATGAGCCTGAAAAAAGCAGGTTTGGTGTATTTGGAATTGGATAAGAAAGCTAATGCCAAGAAATGTTTTGAACAAATTCGTGACAACTATCCTCAGTCGCAAGAGGCTCAGGATATTGAAAAGTACATATCATTAGCTCAATAATTACATTTATGACGACGGATTTAAGTAAATACGATTCGTCCCAACTGCCTAACGCTGATGCCTTGAAACGTCAGCGTTATGCGATTATAGTGGCAGATTGGAACAGCCAATATACTGCGCCTATGGCGGATGGTGCCAGGCAAACATTGGTGGAAAACGGTGTGCCGGACGAGAATATACTTGTGCAGCATGTTCCCGGCACAATTGAACTGACTTATGCTGCCGGTCGCCTTATTCCGCAACCTAATATCAATAACCGTCATACACGTTTTGACGCTATCATCGTGATTGGCTGTGTCATTAAGGGCGAGACACCTCATTTTGATTATGTGTGCCAGTCTGTTACCAACGGAGTGGCTACGCTGAATAGCAAAGGGGTTACACCGGTTATTTTCTCCGTGCTGACTGTGCTGAACGAGAAACAGGCAGAGGCACGCTCCGGAGGCAAATTAGGGAACAAAGGTATAGAAGGTGCCATAACCGCCATCCGAATGGCCAACTTGGGCTAAACACGCTAAACTTGCTAAACTTGTGAAAATCTACAAATTTGGTGGAGCTTCAGTTAAGAGTGCCGATCGTATCCGTCATTTGGCGGATATAGTGGCTAACGAACACGACGATTTGATTATCGTGGTTTCTGCGATGGGTAAAACAACGAACCAATTGGAGGAGTTTACCCAAATGCTCTATCCGGACGCACCTTTTGAAGACCGCGAATACGACTGCCTGTACGACCAAGTCGTTTCTACGGGCGAATTGCAATCTACGCGTATTGTTTCCGCTTATCTCAATCATGCCGGCATAGCCAACCGATGGTTGGATATAACGTCTGTTTTGCGTACGGACGACATGTTCCGTGAGGCAAATGTGGACATAGCCGCCTCTTCGGTTTTGCTGCATGATTATATGGCTGCTCATCCTGCTTCTGTATATGTCACGCAGGGATTTATCGGGGGAACGGCAGAAGGCTTGCGTACCACTTTAGGGCGCGAAGGCTCGGACTATACGGCTGCTTTGCTTGCGTATATGCTTGATGCCGAATCGGTTACGTTGTGGAAAGATGTGCCGGGTGTTTTCTCTGCCGATCCGCGTAAGGTGCGCGACGCACGACTGATTCACGATATGACCTACGCCGAGGCTGCTCTTCTGGTGGAGCAGGGGGCGCAGATAGTGCATAAAAAAACTTTCCGTCCGTTGATGGAAAAACAAATACCTCTATATGTCAAACCCTTCCTTCATCCGGAGGAACAAGGAACAGTGATTCACTAATGGAAAATACAGTTAAAACCTATTTTTCAGCCTCTTATTGGGCGGACTTGTGGCATGATTTTCAGGCTGCTATGCATACGAAGAAGTTCTGGAAAGAGTTAGTTATGATGTCTATCGGTATGTTTATCGGGGCAGCGTCCGTGTATTATTTCTTAATGCCCAGCCATCTGATTGTAGGTACCATATCGGGCTTGAGTATTGTCATCAATACCGCTTTGGGGGGTAATGCCGACACCTTGTCTTATTGGATAATGGGCATTAATGCTTTTTTGCTGTTATTGGCATTTTTGCTGATAGGTAATGAGTTCGGTGCCAAAACGGTTTATACGGCGATGATATTGGGTCCGTTCATTCAGTTGTGGGACCGCATCTATCCTTATACGAATTTTACGCACAAAGTTATTTATAATCAGGATATTCTTATTCAGTTATGTCAGGGACGTTCTGTGCTTGACCCCAACGGCAATCCGTATTTATTGTCCCGTTCGGGCGAGGTCTTGGAGCAGGTTAAAGATTCCGTCATGTCGGCAGGATTGGGTATGGGAGACGTGTGGTTTGATTTGATATGTTTCGTCCTTTTACTAAGTGCTTGTCAGGCTTTTGAGTTTCGAATGAATGCCTCAACGGGCGGCTTGGATATTATTGGCAAGATAATCAATAAATACCTTCATTTTGATATCGGGTCTTCGGTTTCTATCGGTGGTGCCATTATTTGCTGTACGGCTTTCTTAATCAATGATTTCCGTATGGTGGTAATCGGTTTGATTGGCACGTGGATCAACGGACTTGTTATTGATTATCTCACTGTATCTATGAACAACAAAAAACGTGTCTGTATTATCTCGCCCGAGTGGGAACGGATACGTAAATATATTATTGAGAAAGAGGGACGTGGCTGTTCGTTGTATGAGTTGGAAGGAGGCTATACCAATACCAAACAGGTGGAGATACAGTCGCTGCTTACCAAGGACGAGTATGCCGATTTGATGAAGTTTATGCGTGATAACAATATTCAGGCCTTCATGACCGCAGGCAACTGCTCTGAGATATACGGCACTTGGCTCATTCACAAGACACGTTACGAGAATTTTATGGAAGACCTCCATCAGCGTCGTATAGTCTTCGAGCAGAAACGGCAGGAATACATGGAACACCGCAAACAATACTGGGAAAACAAATTACATAAGAAGATATGAAACCTACTTTATTTATTTTGGCTGCCGGAATGGGTAGCCGCTATGGTGGATTAAAACAGATAGACGGTCTTGGACCGAACGGCGAAACAATCATGGATTATAGTGTCTTTGACGCTATGCGTGCCGGATTTGGAAAGGTGGTCTTTGTTATTCGTAAGGACTTTGAAGACGATTTCCGTAAGGTTGTCTTGTCCAAATACGAGGATAAAGTGCCTTGTGAGATTTGTTTCCAGTCGTTGGACAAAGTGCCGGAGGGATATACCTATAACCCTGAACGCACCAAGCCGTGGGGAACGAATCATGCTATTTTAATGGCAAAGGACCTTATTCACGAGCCGTTTGCCGTTATCAATGCCGACGATTTCTATGGTAAGGAGTCTTTTCAGGTTCTGGCTGATTATTTGCAGAGCATAGAGGGAACCAAAGGACAATATTGTATGGTGGGCTATCGTGTGCAGAACACGTTGAGTGAGAACGGTAGCGTCAGCCGTGGTGTTTGTTCCACCGATGAAAATGGTTATCTGACCGATGTTGTGGAGCGTACACAAATAGAGGACAAGGGAGGACGCATTATGTACACAGAGAACGGTGTAGATACAGAAATACCTGTTAATACGCCCGTTTCTATGAATATGTGGGGCTTTACTCCCGAGTATTTTGACTATGCCGAACAGGCTTTCAAGGCGTTTTTGCAGAATTATGGTCAGGAACTCAAAAAAGAGTTTTATATTCCCACGTTGGTCAATAATATGATTGCGTCAGGCAAGGCCACTTGCCGTGTCTTGGATACCCCTTCACGTTGGTTCGGTGTAACCTACGCTGAGGATCGTCCGCAGTTTATTCTTAAGATTAACGAGTTGGTTCACAAGGGGGTATATCCCGAAAAACTTTTCTGATTATGGCACGTATATTAGTTACAGGAGGTACCGGCTATATTGGTTCGCATACTGTTGTATGCTTAATGGAAAAGGGGTACGACGTTGTTATTGTTGATAACTTGAGCAACAGCAATATCGAGGTCTTGGACGGTATAGAGCGTATTGTCGGTCGTCGTCCTGATTTTGAGAATATCGACTGCTTGGACTATGTCAATTTGGCGCGTCTTTTTTCTCAGTATTCAGATATAGCAGCCGTTATTCATTTTGCAGCCAGCAAGGCAGTAGGCGAGTCGGTGGAGAAACCTCTCATGTATTATCGCAATAATATAGGTTCACTCATCAATCTGCTTGAATTGATGGGGTCACATGGTATCAATCATCTTGTTTTCTCGTCATCGTGTACGGTTTATGGTCAGCCCGATGCTGCCCATTTGCCGGTTGATGAATCTGCGCCCATTCAAAAAGCCCTTTCGCCTTATGGCAATACGAAGCAGATAAACGAGGATATTATTCAGGATATGTGTCATGCCAATGCTCAATTACATGCCACTATCTTGCGCTATTTCAATCCTATTGGCGCACACCCCTCGGCTGAGATAGGGGAGTTACCCAACGGTGTGCCGAATAATTTATTACCTTTTGTTACGCAAACGGCTTCGGGCTTGCGTCCGTGTCTCCGTATTTTTGGAAATGACTACAACACGCCCGATGGCTCGTGCATACGCGATTATATATATGTCATGGATTTGGCTAAGGCACATGTTAAGGCTGTGGAACGTATGTTGGCTGGAGAACCTGTCGAACAAGTTGAAATCTTCAATCTGGGTACGGGACGTGGTTTGAGTGTCTTGGAAATTGTGCGTACGTTCATTAAGGTAACGGGAGTGCATTTCAAATACGAGATTGTCGGTCGTCGTGAGGGCGACATCGAACAGGTGTGGGCAAACCCCGCCAAAGCCAACCAAATACTGGGCTGGAAAGCAGATACACCTTTGGAAGAGGTGCTTCTCTCTGCGTGGAATTGGGAGAAGAAACTGCGTGGAATACAATAATCTGACTATCATTTATCATGCTATATCCTATCAAATTTACACCGATTGTCAAGCCCAAAGTCTGGGGCAAGGAAACGTGGTCTTTATCCGGCATGGAAACAGACTCATCGGTTGTTGCCAACGGCTTTTTGGCGGGCAATTCGTTGCCTGAATTGGTGGAAACATATATGGACGAGTTAGTGGGAGGGGCTGTCTATCAGATGTACGGCGATTTCTTCCCCTTGCTCTTCAAATTTATTGATGCCCAAGATGATTTGAGCATACAGGTTCACCCTGATGACTTGGCAGCCGCTGAATTGGAGCAATTGGGCAAGACCGAGATGTGGTATATCACGGAAGCCCATGATGGGGCTATCGTAAATGGCTTTGCTGTTCCCACATCACGCGAACAAGTTGAGCAAGCTTTGCAGAATGACTCTATTATGTCGCTCGTGCAGCGTGTGCCCGTGCAAAAAGGCGATGTCGCTTTTATTGAGGCAGGTACGGTACACGCCCTTTGCCGGGGCACGCAAGTGGCTGAGATTCAAGAGGCAAGTGACCTTACCTACCGTCTGTATGACTATCGTCGTCCGGGATTGGACGGGCAGTTGCGCCCTTTACATATTGCCGAGTCCTTAGAGGTGCTTAATTACGAACCTTCGGAGCAACCCTTGCTTCCGTACGAGCGAAAAGATAATTCGGCTGTCGCATTGGCGCAAGATGAACATTTTTGTACCAATTTATTGACGTTTGATAAACCGGTTAGCCGTGATTATGCACCTTTGGACTCGTTTGTGGCCTATATGTGTACGGAGGGCGAAGTCAGCATAGAGGCATTAGATGGCGAACAGGGGGAAACGCTTATCCTTCAAGCCGGCGAAACGGCACTTATCCCTGCCGCCACACGTGATATTCGCCTTACCCCCACCGGCACTTGCACCCTGCTGGAAACCTACATCGTCTGATTTTTACGTGTTTTTTACTGCCGCGAATGCAATCGCCGCAAATCCAGCAAATAAGAGGTATAAAAACAAAAAAAGTCCACGCTGATGGACCTTTTTTGTTGTCGGAAAGACAGGATTCGAACCTGCGACCACCTGGTCCCAAACCAGGCATTCTACCGGGCTGAACTACTTTCCGTCATTTGCGACTGCAAAGGTACTGCTTTTTTTGGACATAAGCAAATTTTTGACCAAAAAAATACAAAATTTATATCCGAATACCCAATCCGGCATCGATAAACTCGGCCTTCATAATATGCAATTTGAGACCAAGTTGAACATATAAATGTTTGGTGCAAAGGTATTTAAGTTGTAACTTCTGATAAAACCACCCGTCTTGATACGTGCTGGCTTTCGATGGGTCGTAAGAATAAAAAATTCCTCGGTTGAGCCCCTTCTCGGCTTCTTTATACGGCTCCATATTCTTAACGGGGTCATATAAATAGATTCCCAAATGGTAGCCTAAACTGAATTTGCCCAATACCATCTCAGGCTGCAAACTGACACCTACACGAAAGCAGTTGCTTACTTTGCTTTCTGCAATATAGGTCTTTTCAAACTCACTGTCGGTATAAGCGTATGCCCCGTCATAGAACACATCTACACCGCCTCCTAAACGGAATATACTGACCGGCCACCAGTGGGCTGACACCGTGAACGAGCCGACTCCGAACCATTTTTGGTCTTTGTAAAACACACTGCGGCAACCCCCTGCCAAACCTATTTCTACGTCCCACTTCTTGCTGACACCGTCGTACAACTCATGGGGTACCAACTGCAACGGCTCCACGTAGCGATGACCGTCTATGCCCTCTTCCGGAAAATATGCCAAACCTATCTCGCCGTTGAACATGTTATATCCGGCATTGGGAGTCATTATACTTCCGTTGCTCAGGTGCTGCCACGCAGCTGAGAAAGTTAATGACCAGCCTTTTTTCAGGGGAAAATCCATGTATATACCGGCAGTTATCCACGCATTGGCGATACTTCCGATTGATATATTTGCCACTTGTTGGTGGTCCTTGGTGTAGGCTTTCCATTTCAAATCGCTCGGCACCGTGTTGGCGTAGGTCTTGGTGGCAAAGCCGATTCCGATACCGGGGCGAAGACCGAAAATAAAATGAGGACGCTTCACCAACGGGGCGTTCACGTAGGCGTGCGGCGCGATAATTTGACCAAGGTACTGCTGTTGCCCCAAATCCAGCACGGTCAGGGCTATACCCACCGAAGCGTTGTTCCAACGGCGCAAACCAATGTTTTTGTCAATCGCTTTGAACTCTACGGCAAATGTTCCGCCTGCTACAAACGGACGATCCAAAGTCAGACCGCCGGATTTGGAATCGCTGGCAATCTTGTCGTCCCGATTCAGCCACCCTCCGGCACCACTCAAACGGTACTGGATGTGGATATTGTGGGTGTCGTGTGGCTCTCTGGCTCCCTGTACAGGCAGAATACACAGCCACAAGAATAGCAGATAAAGGACGTTCTTTTTCATTTCGGCTGCAAAGATACGAAGAATTTTTTGGATACGCAATTATTTAACTGAAAAGTTTGGAAAAATGAAAAAAATATTGTACTTTTGTACCGAAATATGATAAATACTATGAAAAAACACTTTTTAATACTCGTTCTGTCGTTCTTCACCGTTGCGGTTTTTGCAGCGACAATCTCTGTTTCCCCCGGTACCGGAAAGATCAAATCGGCGATTGGCAGTGCCAAGTCGGGCGACATACTCGTCCTTGCCGCTGGTGAATATACCGAGCCTTCCTATTCGGACGTTAAGTACTCCATTACCATCAAGGCAGCCGATGGAGCCAAACCGGTTATCAAAATGGGGAACGGCTATTTTTTGCGCGTCCGTAACGACAATACCGTGCTTACCCTTAACGGACTCACCATTGACGGTAACGGCACCGCCGATGCACGTCCTATCCGCAATTACGGTTCCGATGGTGCCGTCACTGCCAACCAGAAATATCAGGTCTATAACTGTACCTTCCGCAACATGGACCGTGCGTTCTATTTGGCATCGAATACATCGAACTGCACTCTCAACATTGATGCTTGTAACTTCACCGATGTAACGCGTGCTGTCTATATAGGTTCTTATTTGGATCAAGGCGATGATAATTATTCCACCACACGAACAGATATTAACATACCTAACCTGACAGTGACCAACTCGATGTTCGTTCGCAATACGCGCTGCATGTCCGTAAGCGGAGCGCGCCGTACGACAAAAAATATACTTATTCAAAATAACACCTTCGTGGAGTGTGGTAAATATGAAGAGAATGCCTCGGGCAAAGCCACCACCAACGAGCGCACGCTCTATTTTGCTTCTGTAGATGGAGAGGACGAGAGTTACACACCCCTGAACTGCACGATTGACCACTGTACCTTCTATGCGTGCAACAACACCCGTACTGTCTATTGCCCTGCTTACGACGGCACTGTCATTTCCAACTGTATCTGCTACTTCACCGAGACCATTCCTGACGGCTATGCCTATGCCGTCTATGGTGCTAATTCGGTCGTTAAGAACTCCATCGCCTATGGTGCTTCTATCAAGATTAGTGCCGGTGCCACTACTGACAAGTGCTCCTTTCAAAATCCGTTCTTTGTGGACGCTAAGAACGGCAATTACCAACTCTTCCGTAACTCGCCGGCTGTCGCCACCGCTTCCGATGGTTCCAATATGGGTGACCCGCGCTGGGGCGTAAGTACAAAAGATGCCGACATCGCGTCTATTCCTTTGGAGGAACGCATAATGAAAATGCCTTATTCAATGTCTCCCACCACTTCCTCTGTCAAGATTATTTGGCAGCAAAGCGACAATACGACTTCTGGATATGTCAAATATGGTACGGATAGAAATAATTTGAATCTTACCATTTCTTCCTCCGATGGCAAATATGTAGATGGCGAGGGATATGTGCATGTAGTCACCTTGACCGGCTTGCAACCCTTTACCACCTATTATTATCAGGTCGGAGACGGTAAACAGTGGTTTGACCAAATCAATTCCACCAAGACTGCCCCTACTATAGGCACCGCTTTTCGAATCTTTACCATTTCCGATATACACGTTAACTCGCGCTCTAACTGGTCCAATATGCAGGATTCCATTTGTAAGTTGGGCTGTGATTTGATGATGTGCAACGGAGACTTTGTCAATAATGGCGCGGGACGCGACTGGAATCCGGCTTATTTCCAACCCGGCAAACCTTTCCTCAGTCAAACGCCTATGATGTCCTCTGCCGGCAACCACGAAACGGATGACCCTTACACCTACCGCTGGTCCACGTTCTATGACTACTTTTGGCAGTTCAGCCACGGTGACTCCGAAGACCCTGTCAAAGACCCTCGTGGCGAGGGCTATTTTGCTTATGACTACGGCAATGCACGCATCATCGCTGTCAACGTCAATGGTGGACCTGCTGCTCCGGACTTCGGACCTGACAGCAAGCAGTACAAGTGGCTTGACAACGAACTCAACACCACCACCGCACCGTGGATTCTTATTTTTGGTCATGTCGGACTAACCAGTTCCGGCTATCACGGCGAATGGCCGCCTAAATATCGTGATGATTGGCGAACGCTCCTCGAAAAGTATGCCAAACAAGGCAAACATATCATCTATTTCTGTGGCGATGACCACTCTTTTGAGCATGCTTTTAAAGACGGAGTTCACTACGTACGCCCGGGTTGCGGTCGGGATGCCAACTACGCCCAAAAGCAGTATCTTGACGATGCCCGGTACTCCCTCTTCTACAAGCAGATTTCCTGCTATTCCACACTCGATATGTCGGCTGATGCCAAGATGCTCACTCTCACAGCACGGGACTCTGCGTCCAATATCTTCTATACTTACCAATTCCAACAGGAAGACAAAGTTATTGTGCCCGAGCAAATTGAAACCGACCTTTATTATACCCCCTATGTCGGCATACCCGGCTCTCATAATTCAAAATTCATCATTCATAATCGCCTCCTCATCTTCCGCAACGGCAAACTCTACAACGCCTCCGGATTAAGAGTGTGGTAACAACTGTCTGACGGTTAAATCACGTTTCGTTCAGAGTTCGTTCACCCTTGCTTTTGTTTTCTCGCTTCCTCCCCTCCCTTCCTCTCGCTCAGGGCAAGTATAGAACCCCGTAGCGACAGTACATCCCTCCGGGCTTGGGCGGGGCTACTTGCGAGGAGTCGCCGAGGGGTTGCTATACACTGCCCCAATTGCTAAACTTGCTAAACCTGTTCAACTTGTTAAAAAAATTTGCGTATATCAAAATTTTTTTGTACCTTTGCGCGCTGAAATAATTTGGATAATTATGTTTGATAATTTAAGTGAACGATTAGAACGAAGTTTTAAGATTCTCAAAGGTGAGGGGCGCATTACCGAAATTAACATTGCCGAAACGGTAAAGGATATTCGTAAAGCCCTCCTGGAAGCGGATGTTAACTACAAAACCGCCAAACAGTTTACCGATCAAGTCAAAGAAAAAGCACTCGGACAGAGTGTTATGACTGCAATTCGCCCCGGTCAGTTGATGGTCAAAATAACTCATGACGAGTTGGCTACCCTGATGGGTGGAGAGAGTGTGGACATTAACCTCAAGGGAAGTCCTGCCATTATTTTGATGGCAGGTTTGCAAGGTTCGGGTAAGACCACCCACGCAGCCAAGTTGGCTAATTTACTTATTCAGAAAAAAGGTAAGAAAGTTATGCTTGCCGCCTGTGATGTATATCGTCCTGCCGCCATTGAGCAGTTGCGTGTATTGGGTGAACAGGTGGGGGCAAAGGTCTATACGGACGAGACGGAGCCTAATCCGGTGGAGAAAGCCAAGAAAGCGGTTCGCGAGGCGCGTACGTACGGATATGACGTGCTGATTGTCGATACCGCCGGCCGTCTGGCTATCGATGAGCAGATGATGCAGGAGATAGCCAATATCAAATCGGCTATTGAGCCGTCCGAGACACTCTTTGTGGTAGATGCTATGACAGGTCAAGATGCCGTCAATACAGCCAAAGAGTTTAATGACCGTTTGAATTTTGACGGCGTTATCTTGACTAAGTTAGACGGCGATGCACGAGGTGGTGCAGCCCTGTCTATTCGCAGTGTGGTGGATAAACCTATCAAGTTTATCGGCACGGGCGAAAAGATGGAAGCGTTAGATGTGTTCCACCCGTCCCGTATGGCAGACCGTATTCTTGGCATGGGAGATGTGGTTAGTTTGGTAGAGCGTGCCCAAGAGCAATATGATGAGGCTGAAGCACGGCGTATCAGTAAGAAAATTGCTCACAACCAATTTGATTTCAATGATTTTATTGGTCAGTTGCAGCAAATCAAGAAGATGGGTTCTATGAAGGACCTTCTCGGTATGATACCGGGTGTGGGCAAGGCACTTAAGGACGTAGAAGTTAGCGACGATGCCTTCAAGCCTATCGAGGCTATAATTGGCAGTATGACTCCTTACGAGCGAGCCAATCCGGGTTGCCTTAATGGTTCTCGTAAGGACCGTATAGCACGCGGTTCCGGTACGTCCATCGTTGAGGTTAATCGCTTCCTCAAACAGTTTGACCAAACGAGTAAGATGATGCGTAAAGTGCAACAGATGAAACGGCGTTGAAAAAATCGGCAATCATATTATTCTTTGTGTCCGTTCTATCTTTCTTGGCGGGTTTCCTGCAAGTGGAACGTGTTGAAGACGAGGTGGTGGCGCGTGAGGAATTGGTGCCGTATCAGTTCTGCTTTGAGCAGTATGCTTGTGAAGTGGATTGGGACTGGCAGTTATTGGCGGCTGTGGCATACCATGAGAGCCGTTATCACGCTAAGGCTCATTCCAAATCGGGGGCACGTGGTGTTATGCAACTGATGCCTAAGACTGCCCGTCGGTTTGGCCTGAACGACTCCACCATTTGGGTGCCGGAGGATAATATACGAGCCGGAGTGCAATATATTCGTTTTCTGCAAGATAAATGGTCTTTTATTCATAATGAGGAGGAGCAAACCAAGTTTGTATTGGCATCGTACAACGTGGGTCCGGGTTTTATCTTCGCGGCACGCAAACAAGCACAAGCCAATGGTGCTAATCCGTATGTTTGGTCACAAGTGGAACCGTACGTGCTCTCTTCTCCCACACGTCGATATGTTAAGCAAGTGTTAAAGACAGCAAATAAATACAGAAATGACTATACTGAACGGGAAACAAATAGCCGCTGAGATACGTTCCGAACTCAAAGCGCAAATAGACGCTCTGCGCCGAGAAGGACTGCGTGCCCCACGGCTGGGCATCGTTATTGTGGGACACAACCCTGCATCGGAGACGTATGTGGCAAACAAGATAAAAGCGTGTGCCGAGGTGGGTATCGAGGCAGTCAAAATAGCCTACGAAGATACAATATCGGAACAGGACTTATTGGCGGAAGTGCATAAACTGAACAGCGATACCTCGATGGACGGTTTTATCGTGCAACTGCCTTTGCCCAAGCACATAGACGAGCAAACTGTTACCTCTGCTATTGATTACCGCAAAGATGTTGACGGTCTTACGCCGGAGAACGTGGGACGTGCTGCAAAGGGGCTGCCTTGTATTGTTTCTGCCACCCCTCGCGGTATTCGCGAACTGCTGAGCCGCTACAACATAACCACTGACGGCAAACATATCGTTGTAATAGGACGCAGCAATATAGTAGGTAAGCCGATGGCAACCCTTCTTATGCAGAAACACGAGCGCGGTAATGCCACCGTCACTTTATGCCACTCGCATACAGTCCACTTGAAGGAGATTTGCTTGTCAGCAGACATTATTATTGTGGCAGTCGGTCATCCGGGACTACTCACGGCAGATATGGTTCGTGAGGGTACAACCGTTATTGATGTCGGTATTACCCGTGTGGAAGATGCTACTACCGAAAAAGGTTATCGCTTGTGTGGTGACGTGGATTTTGACAATGTGGCACCCAAATGCGCCTATATAACGCCCGTTCCGGGTGGAGTAGGTCCGATGACTATCGTCAGCCTGCTTCAGAACACCCTTCAGGCCTATTCTCTAAACGCTAAACTCTAAACTGTAGGCAGCTCTGCTGCCGTCCTCTAAACTAAAATGGATATACTGAGCAAAATAGAAGGATTAGAAGCCAAGTTTCATGAGGTGTCGCTTATGATTACCGACCCTGCCGTCATAGCTGATCAAGCACGCTATGTACGTCTTAATCGCGATTATAGGGAGTTGGAACGTGTGTTGGTTTCCGCCAATAAATATAAAAAAGCCGTCAAGAGTTTGGAAGAAGCCAAAGATATTTTCTTTAATGAGTCGGACTCTGAACTCAAACAGATGGCACGCATGGAAATTGACGAGTTGGAGCCACAGATTCCGGCTTTGGAGGAGGAGGTTAAACTGATGCTCTTGCCTCGTGACCCGGAGGACGGCAAAGATGTCGTTATGGAAATTCGTGGCGGTACGGGAGGCGATGAGGCAGCTCTCTTTGCCGGTGATTTATTCCGTATGTACACCAAGTACTTTGAACTCAAAGGTTTCAAATATAGTGTCTCGTCGTTTACGGAAGGTGCGGTAGGCGGATATAAGGAGATTATCTTCAACGTTACGGGCGAGAATGTTTACGGCACACTCAAATACGAGAGTGGTGTACACCGTGTTCAGCGCGTCCCTGCCACCGAAACACAAGGGCGTTTGCACACCTCAGCCGCTACGGTAGCTGTTCTGCCTGAAGCAGAGGAGTTCGAGGTAAATATCAATGAAGGTGAAATCAAATGGGACTATTTCCGTAGTGGTGGTGCCGGTGGTCAGAATGTGAACAAGGTTTCGTCAGGCGTACGTTTGCGTTATAATTGGAAGAATCCCAATACGGGAGAAGTGCAGGAAATACTGATTGAATGTACCGAAACGCGTGACCAGCCTAAGAATAAAGAACGTGCCCTGTCTCGTTTGCGGACGATGATATACGATAAGGAACACCAGAAATATGTGGACGATATTGCAGCACGGCGTAAGACGATGGTTTCCACCGGTGACCGTAGTGCCAAGATTCGCACGTATAATTATCCTCAAGGACGTATCACAGACCACCGAATCGGCTTTACCGTATATAACTTGTCCGCTTTTATGGACGGTGATATACAGGGAATTATTGATGCGCTGACTGTTGCTGAGAATGCGGAACGATTGAAAGAAAGTGAACTCTAAACTATCAACTATCAATTATCAATTATCAACTAACATGTATCTTTTCTACGTTCCTGATATAGCCATCAGTCATAGCCTCAGTGAGGAGGAGAGTGCCCACTGTGTGCGCGTGCTGCGTTACACCAAAGGCGATGATATTTTGCTCACCGACGGACGTGGAACTACCTATACGGCACGCATCACCAACCCGCACCCCAAGCATTGTGACTTTGAAATTATTTCGCAGGAAAAGCAAGCGAAGGGACATAATTTTTATCTGCACATTGCCATCGCGCCCACCAAGAACGTAGAGCGTTTGGAGTGGATGGTGGAAAAATGTACCGAAATAGGGGTAGATGAGATAACACCGTTGCTCTGTCGTTTTTCCGAACGGAAACAGTTACGCACGGACCGTTTGCAAAAAATTATTCTCTCGGCAGCCAAACAAAGTCTCACACCTTATCTGCCTAAACTGAATGAACTGACACCTTATGACACGTTTATTAAGGCAGCCACCGAGCAGGATAAGTTTATCGCACATTGTTATAAAGAGGATAAGAAAGTGCTAAAAGACGAGATACACAAGGGTAGGGACGTGCTGGTGTTGATTGGACCTGAGGGTGATTTCTCGGAGCAAGAGATACAGTCTGCTTTACAACAAGGCTTTGTCCCCGTTAGTTTGGGCAATAGTCGTTTGCGTACCGAGACGGCAGGTGTGGTGGCTTGTCACACAGCTATCTTAATGAATGAATAGATACGAATATGGAACAACTATTACACATAGATCAAACATGGCTTGTAGCCATCAATAATTGGCATGCTCCTTGGGCAGATACGCTGATGTGGATTGTATCGGGTAAGGCGACGTGGCTGCCTCTTTACGCGGTATTGGTAGGTTTATTGTGGTGGCGTTGTGGGTGGAAAAAAACCCTTGTTATGTTGGCAGGTTTCGGTGTGGCAGTAGGCTTGAGCGATTATATATCGTCGGGTATTATTAAGCATTGGGTATGCCGTCCTCGTCCCACGCATGAGCCGGCATTGGAGGGGCTGCTGCATATTGTTAATAATTACCGAGGCGGGCACTACGGTTTTGTCAGCAGTCATGCTGCCAACACGATGTCTTGTGCTTTACTGTTCTCGTTGATTTGGAAGAATTGGAAAGCCACCCTTCCGCTTATGTTGTGGGTGGCAATGAATTGTTATTCAAGAATGTATTTAGGGGTTCATTACCCGGGTGATATAGTTGGTGGACTGATTGTGGGAACGATAATGGCTGTTATTGTTTACCGGTTGTTGCAGGTTCTTTTTGCATCTTCGGCATTGAGCCGATTGGGTTTCGAGGCTGGCGAGGGGCTTGTGTCAACTGCTCATTCATAAAGCGGTCGTATTGTTCGGGTGTTAATATCTGCTTCAGTTCGTTCATTTGGTTGAATAATCGTTGCAAAGCCTCCGAACGTGTATTGCTCACGGCACGCTGCTTGGCGTACTTGAGATACATAAAATACAACTGTTTGCGTTGAACACTATCGGTCAGTTCCAAATAGCGGCACAGACGTTCTGTTTGTTTCTCAGCCTCCTCTTGCGGGCTACGCTGCTTGACCTCCTGACCTGCTATGTACCAAGGAAGACAAGCCATAAATAATAATAGTAAAAGACAACGTTTCATATACGGTAAAATTGCCACAAAAATTATGCCATTACGAGCCGAAACATTTATAGCATCGCGACTTTATTTCTCGCACGACGAGGACCATCGCGCTTCACGCCCTGCCGTCAAGGTGGCATTGGCGGGCATGATAATCGGTGTTTTGGTGATGATTTTGAGTTTTTGTGTCGTTGTGGGTTTCAAACGCACCATTTCCGAACAGATAGCAGGTTTTGGTTCACATATACAGGTTACCAGTTTTGAAAGCAACAACACGCACGAACTGTCTCCCATTACGGTTACTGATTCGTTGCTTGATGTGTTGGCTACTCTTCCGCATTCCAAACAGGTACATTCTTTTTTAACCAAACCGGCGGTAATCAAAACGCCCGATGCTTTTCATGGTATTGTACTGAAGGGTACGTCTTATTGGGATTATTTTGCTTCTCATCTGATAGCCGGTACACTGCCCGAATCGTCTCAGCAGGTCTTGGTCTCGCAGCGGGTTGCTTCGCTTATGAACTTTGGCGTAGATAGTACGTTTTTCTGCTATTTTGTGGGTGAGAATCTTCGAGTTCGCAAACTGACTGTATCGGGTATTTATCAAACGGGTTTCAGCGAGTTTGATAATCAGTTTATTTTATCTAACGAGTCGCTTATTCGTGGTGTCAATCACTGGAATGATTCGTTGGTGTCCGGCATTGAGATTTTGATTGACGATTTGGATAATTTGGACGAAGCATACGATGATGTCTATTTTGCGATGGTCAATCATGTGCATGATGATGGTGAGTTCTTGTACACACAAACCCTTCAGCAACTCAATCCACAGATATTCTCGTGGTTGGATTTGTTGGATATGAATGTGGTAGTCATTATTATTCTTATGCTGTGTGTGTCGGGCTTTAATATCGTCTCGGGTCTAATTATTCTTATTTTGGATAGTGTCCACCTGATAGGTCTGCTCAAGGCACTTGGTGCCGATAATGCGTTTGTGCGTCGCGTCTTTATTACGCGTTCCACTTTGTTGGTTATGAAGGGCTTGCTTTGGGGTAATCTTATTGGATTGGGTATGGCGGCATTACAGTATTTCACGCATTTCCTGCCTTTAGATGCCGCCAGTTATTATGTTAATTACGTTCCTGTTGCCTTCCCGTGGACGGCTCTTGTTCTGCTCGATATAGGTACGTTATTTATTGCTCTGCTTATTCTTATGGCTCCGTCTGCTATCGTCACACGTATATCACCTGTCAAAGTCCTGCACTTTGACTAATAATTATACCTCACATGGAATTCTATACAAAAGTTACTATTAAGAACAACCCTTGGCAACTGTCTGTAGAAGATAAGATTCTTCTCCTTGGTTCATGTTTCTCCACCAATATGGCGGATAAGATGAAGGAGTATTACATGCGGGTTACCTCCAATCCTGCCGGCACGTTGTATAATCCTATTTCTATAGCGCACCACATGGAGGGGGAAGAAGTAGAGAATGCCGATGTTATTATCATCACTTTCGGTACGTCATGGGTGTATGAGTTAGATGGCAAGGTGGTGGATAATTGTCAGAAACGACCTGCCAATCTCTTTACGCGCAGACGGCTAACCATTGACGACATCGTTCAAACATGGAAACCTATCTTGGATCGTTATGCCAAGAAACGCTTTATCTTTACCGTATCGCCTATCAGGCACATCAAGGACGGCTTGCACGAAAACCAAATCAGCAAGGCTATCTTGCTGCAAGCGATTGATGAACTCCACCGTGGTGCAATAGCACGAATCAGTTATTTTCCGGCATACGAGATTATGTTGGACGAGTTACGTGATTATCGTTTCTACGCCGAAGACATGTTGCACCCGTCTGCTGTTGCAATCAATTACCTTTGGGAACGGTTCCGTATCAAGTATATGTATAAGCAACTGACAGCAGATAATTTACATTCGTTGCATCAACTGTGGTTGGATAAACACCATAAAATCCTTCACCCCGATTCCGAAGATGCCAAAGTGTTTGAGCAACATGTCAAACAGGAATATACTCTGCTTGCCAAACGATTCTCGTGGCTGAATACAGAATTAAATAACTAAAATATGCAAGTTATATACGAAGATAATCACATTATCGCCGTCAATAAAACGTGCAACGAGATTGTGCAAGGCGACAAGACGGGCGATGAGCCCCTCTGCGAAACGGTTAAGGCTTATATTAAGGTCAAGTATAATAAACCCGGAGAGGTCTTTTTGGGTGTTACGCATCGTTTGGATCGTCCCACCAGTGGGGTAGTGCTCTTTGCACGCACGTCGAAAGCGCTGGCACGACTCAATGATATGTTCAAATCGCATGAGCAGATTCATAAAACCTATTGGGCAATTGTGGAAAAAGCACCTGCCGTGCCCGAAGGACGCTTGGAGAATATGTTGGTCAGAAACGAAAAACTAAACAAGTCCTTTATAGCTAAGCCCGGAACAAAAGATGCCAAACAAGCCGTTTTGACCTACAAAACCCTATCGCAGGGAGATCGATACACCTTATTGGAAATCAACTTGCAAACAGGACGACATCACCAGATAAGATGCCAGTTGGCAGCAATAGGCTGCCCCATCAAAGGTGACCTCAAATATGGGGCTAAACGAAGTAATCCGGACGGTGGTATATGCCTACATGCGCGTCAAGTAGAGTTTATTCACCCTGTGTCTAAAGAGCCTGTCTGCATTACAGCTCCCGTGCCCGAAGATAATTTATGGAAAGCATTAACATCTAATAACATATAATATGAAAAAGTACATCGGTTTAGTCGCTTTGTTGATAGGCAGTTGCTGCTGTTGGGCAGAACAAGTTATCGCTTTTCCTAATGCCGAAGGTTTTGGCAAGTACGCCACCGGAGGACGAGGAGGCAAGGTTTATTACGTCACGTCTTTGGCAGATTGCACCGATGCCGACTTAGTGCCGGGTACGCTCCGTTGGGCGTTGCGTGAAGGCGACGATACACCACGTACTATCTTATTCAAGGTGTGCGGCACTATTTATCTCACGTCCAAACTAAAAATGGCGCACCCCAATGTCACTATCGCCGGTCAGACAGCACCGGGGGGAGGTATATGTATAGCAGGGGCTAATATATACGTGTGCAAACCCAATGTGATTATTCGTCATATTCGTTTCCGCGCAGGCGATATGCCAGCCACGAATTTTCCTGCTTTGGACGTTGAAAATACGCAACGGGTTATCATAGACCACTGCTCTTTTACATGGTCTATGGAAGAGTGTATGACCATGTACGACACCGATTCCACCACCGTGCAGTACTGTATCATTGGCGAAGGTTTATACAATAGCAAACATTCAAAGGGTACGCGAGCCTACGCCACACAGTGGGGTGGGGAACACTCTACCATGCACCACTGCTTGATTACCAATAGTTATAACCGTTGCCCACGTTTCAATGGTGTACGCGACGAGGCTGACCTAAAAAGCGGCAAGCACAATCACGACGCACAAGTCGTTAGCGAGTTTGCCAATAACGTGGTCTTCAACTGGGGCAAACAAAACGCACTCTATGGTGGCGAATGTGATACCACCAAGAATCGTGATGCCGAAGGACATCTATTGGGCTATAACGAGGTCTATATGCTCAATAACTGGTTCCAAGTCGGACCTGCCACACGGGCGTATATGTCCTCTACGTCCAAGTATCGCTTCGTCGTGCCTAACACGTCAAAGGGGTACGGCTCATGGCTCTTGCGAGGCAATCGTTTCTCGGTGGATTTACCGCTTAATAACAATAATATACCTGCCGATTGGCCTGCCGGTGCGCCTATCTTGTCTGAAATGCGTGACTCATCTCAACTCAACCTACAGTCGGCTGCTGATGCTTACACCACGGTCTGTGCCTCTGCCGGAGCGTGGCTGCCTAGACTGGACGAAGAAGATAATCGTCTGCTCAAAGAGGCTGCCGGACTGATTGAACCTCAGTTTACAGGACCCACTGCACCCTCGTATATCGGCATTATAGATTCGCAAAACGACATCACTTTCTCTCGGCAGGACTATTTCTTGGTAGATGGCGTAGCCACGGGCGGTTATCCTTTCTTGGACGCTGTGGAAGGTGATAAACTCGCGTTAGATACCGACGGCGACGGATTGCCTGATAACTACGAGACACAGCAGGGACTCAACCCTAATAACCCTTCCGATGGGGCTCAGATAGGAGAAAACGGCTATTCGCATCTGGAAACGTATCTCAACGGTGTAGCCGATGGCGTTATTGACAAAACACAATACGAGACGGAAACATATATCTCTCAGGAACCTACGCCAACCGGAATATGGCCTGCTCAAGACGATGATCTGCCTGTCAAATTTATACACAGAGGTTCTTTATACATCTCTCGTAATGGCAGGATATATACTATTTTATGAAGTGGCTGCAAAGTAAACCGTTTTTATTATTGCTGCTCCCGCTGTTAGGTGTGATTATCTGGTGCTCACTAACCAATCGCAACGAGCAACTGAAGGCGTTAGATATACGTCCTGTCGCTTCGTCGGCTCAGGCGTGGCAGAAATACCTGTGCAACCGATATAGCGACTTGGGCATTTATGGCTTGGAATTGGAAACACTACAAGCCTTGACACTCGGCTATCGTGACGGTTTAGATAAAGACCTCAAACGCTCTTTCTCCGCTGCCGGAGCTATGCACGTGTTGGCGGTGAGTGGCTTGCATACAGGTCTGTTGATGTCAGCTTTGATGGCACTAATCACGTGCTTCGGATTACGTAAACCTTTGTATGAACAGAAGCAAAAACGTATCGTCATCAGTTGTTTTCTTATGCTCGTACTCATAATGTACGCTTACGTCACAGGCGGCAGCCCATCTGTGGTACGCAGCGTCATTATGGCGTGTCTTGGCTTATTGGCCTATATGACCTCAAGACATCCGGATATATTGAATATCATCTGTGCCTCTGCATTTATTATGCTCATATTGGTACCGAACGATTGGTATTCTGTCTCTTTTCGCTTGAGTTATGCAGCGGTCATTGCCATCGTCCTTTTCATAAAAGGGTGGCACAATCTGCTGCCGCCAGTCTATGGCAATCCGTGGAAAATAAAAATTGTTGGTTATGTGCATGAATTGGTCGGAGTCTCTATCGCAGCGCAAATGGGAACCTTGCCTTTTACTTTGTACTATTTCGGACAGATCAGTAATTATTTTCTCCTTACCAATCTTCTGATTATTCCTCTGGCTTGGCTGATGATGCTTCTTTTTGTCTTTTTGTTTACCATAGGTTGGATAGCCCCGCTTGGAACGGCTTTGTCGTGGCTACTGATTAAGACAACATGGTGTATGAATACATCGGTTAGATGGATAGAAAATCTGCCTTATGCTACCACCAATATAGCCCTGCCTGTCTTCGGTATAGTCTTGGTGGCTGCCGGTATTTGGGGATTCTTAATCGTGTGGTATAGTGCCACTTCACAACGATTACAGTGGACATAATAAAATACTTTACAAATATGAATACAACAGGTCTAATTATTTATTCTTCTTTTATTGCCTATTTGGTCTTCATCAACTGGCTGACTTATATGCTTTTTCGCCGAGATAAGCATAATGCGCGCCACAACAAAGAAAGGGTTTCCGAACGTCATTTACTCTTATGCAGTTGGCTTGGAGGAGCATTGGGGGCACGTATCGCCATGAAACGTTTACATCATAAGACGCACCATCTTAAATTTCGTGTCGTTGTACCGTTGGCTCTCTTATTGTGGCTCTTCCCGTTTGTAAGTATAACTGCTGTTTTTGCTATGCAGACCGGACCTGTCTTTACCACTGTCTTTATAATCCATCAGCAGTGGAAATATGGTGAGTCTTTTCTTGACGACTCCCTTCAGCATAAATGGGTCGATTACGACCAAATCAGCCCTAATATGGTGCGAGCCGTCATCGCTTCCGAGGATAATCTTTTCCAAAAACATCACGGCTTCTCACAGCGTGAAATACGGCAGGCGTGGAAGGAACATAAGCAGGGACAAGTCAAACACGGAGGAAGTACTATTTCGCAACAAACGGCAAAGAATGTTTTCACTACCGGAAAACGTACATGGTGGAGAAAAGCCAGAGAAACATGGTACACCGTGCTCATCGAAACTTTCTGGGGGAAAAAACGCATTATGGAAGTCTATCTGAATGTTATTGAAATGGGACGGGGTATTTATGGTGCTGAAACGGCGGCTCAGTGCTACTTTCGGCATTCTGCCAAGAGACTGTCTCCTTCCGAAGCTGCTATTATTACAGCGGCTTTGCCCAACCCCCGTGTCTATAGCGTCATGCACCCGGGACCTTATATGCAACGTCGCCAACAACAAATTCTGAACCTAATGCCCAAAATGGGACCCATCAACCTTGAATAATATGCATATATCAAAAGCGCAAATCAAACTTGTTCGCAGTCTGCAACAGAAAAAATTCAGAGACTCACTCGGCTATTTTGTGGCGGAGGGTGATAAATGTATCGATGAACTCAAAAAACACTTCGAATTGGTGTTGCTCGTTAATAGCGATAATGCCACTCCTGCCGAAATAACCCAAATGTCCGCTATGCGTACACCGCAAGGCAGTATAGCCGTGTTCAAAAAAAACGCTCAACTTGTTAAACCTGCTCAACCCGCTCAACCTGTTAAACCTGCTCAACCTGCTTCCATACTCCTATGCTTAGACGGTGTACAAGACCCTGGCAATTTAGGCACTATTATCCGTACTGCCGATTGGTTTGGAGTGAAGCATATTGTCTGCTCACCGGATACGGCGGATTGTTATAATCCTAAGGTCGTGCAAGCCACGATGGGTGCCCTTGCACGTGTACAAGTCCATTATGTTGATTTAGTTGAGTGGCTCAAACAGCAATCTGCCCCAATCTACGGCACACTCCTTGAAGGAAAAAATATCTACGACGTGCTTGCTGCTCAACCTGCTCAACCTGCTATCATCATCATGGGCAACGAAGGTAATGGTATATCGTCTTCCGTGCGTGAATACATCACACACCCTATTCGTATCCCCTCTTATCCCGAGAATGCCGAAACATCAGAAAGTCTCAACGTCGCTATCGCCACCGCCATCACCATCGCCACCTTTAGAAGTTTTAACTCACTAAACTTGTAAAAAAATTTGCACAACTCAATTTTTTTTTGTACCTTTGCACGCAAATTTATTTTGAATGATGAATTGAACGCTTCGCTTAATGATGAATTGTATGAATGAGAAAGATCAAGTGTATAGGGAGAAATTCAAAAAGTTTGCAGTGAGAATGGTCGAACTGAAACGATTCCTCAATGAGCAGAAACATGAATATAATATGGCAGACCAAATCTAGCGTTCTGGGACGGCGATAGGGGCTATTCATCGAGAGGCTACATATGCAGAGAGTGATATGGATTTTATACACAAATTGGCAATGTCTCAAGAGGAATGTAACGAAACTTTGTCTTGGCTTGAGTTGTTGTATGAGACCCATTATTTAACTAAAGAACAATTTGATAGTTTATATACTGATGCGGAGGAAATTATGCATATGCTTTCATCTAGCATCATAACAATGCGAAAAAAAACTTAAAACTAGAAATAAATAAATTCTTCATTAATCATAATTCATCATTTCATCATTCCATAAATTCCTCATTATAAAGATATGAATGCAATTGAATTTGATCACGTCAGTAAACAGTACCGCTTAGGCTTGGTATCCACCAAGACCCTCAGCCATGATATCCGTCGTTTCTGGATTACCAACGTTCTTGGTAAGGAGGACCCTTACCTCAAGATAGGTGAGACCAACGACCGAGCCAGCAAGGGTAATTCCGAATATGTCTGGGCATTGAAGGATATCACTTTCAATGTCGAGCAGGGCGATGTCGTCGGTATCATCGGTAAGAACGGTGCAGGTAAGAGTACCTTGCTCAAACTTCTCAGTCGTGTCACAGGTCCCACCACGGGTCAAATCCGCGCCCATGGACGTATCGGTTCGCTGCTGGAGGTCGGTACCGGTTTCCACCAGGAGATGACGGGTCGTGAAAATATCTTCATGAACGGTGCCATCCTGGGTATGACCCGTTCAGAGATTCAGCGCAAACTCGATGAGATTGTTGATTTCTCCGGTTGCGAACGCTATATTGATACGCCGGTTAAACGTTATTCGAGTGGTATGATGGTCCGTCTGGGCTTCGCTGTCGCTGCGCACCTCGACCCCGAGATTTTGGTCGTGGACGAAGTCCTCGCCGTCGGTGATGCCGAGTTCCAGAAGAAAGCCATCGGCAAGATGCAGGATGTCTCCAAAGGCGAAGGCCGTACCGTCCTCTTCGTCAGCCATAATATGGCAAGTATTAAGCAATTGTGCAAAACAGGCATAGTGCTTAATCAGGGTCGTGTGGATTTTACCGGTACAGCCAATGAGGCTGTAGATTTCTACCTCTCGGCTGGACATAATGAAATTCGTGAGTTGAAGTACTCACAAACTGATGCCCCACGTGAAGATGGTGTGTTATTTTTGTCAGGACAAGTTTATGCAGATAAGAATGATCCTCAAGGATGTATCTATACAACCGATGATATTCACCTAGAATTTGAATTCTTCAACGAGAATAAGCAAGAGGGTCAATATGATGTGACATTCTTCTTGTATGACGAGATGAATAATGAGATTTTTTGCACAAGTAGTTATGGTAAACAGCACATAGTGGAGCAAACAGGTGAGGGTATGTACCATGCACATTGTGTCATACCAAAGAATCTGTTGAACTTTGGTACATATCGTGTTGGACGCTTATTGTTTTTGCGTAATGATAGTGTGCTAATGGAACGCAAGGATGTGTTGTATTTTGAGATCACTAAGCTTGTTATTCAGGATTGTTTTGGATATATTGCTTCTCGCAAAGAGGGGTTGATACACCCCATTTTGGATTGGTCTGTATCGTGTAATGATCAAATAACGGTCAACCCCTAAATAACGAAATTTAATTTATTTATCAATTTATATGGAAAGAATTAATGTA
>JAKSMY010000022.1 GCA_024400275.1 Paludibacteraceae bacterium
TAGAACCATAAAACAATAAACGATATGAAACGCAAGAGTTTTCTTTTATTTGTGGCTTTGGTAGCCGCTACGCTATTGAATAATGTTCCTGTTTGTGCTGCCGATTTTGTAACAGACGCTATCTATGTCAAGAATGCTGACGTAGAACAGTGTTTCCGTTTTACGGTTAAACCTACGGTAACGTATAGTATGAATGAGGTAAGTGTCTTTGTGAATGGTGTATGCGAACTGACTCTTCCTATTGGACCGGACGTGATTATACGTTTAGGCGCCTATAAAAAGGATACCGATATAGATGAGATTTTTGTCATGAATCCTGACCAAAACGACAATAAAGTAGGTAAGTACCTCTATCGTGGACAAGTCATCATTGTAGAAAGCGATAAAACCTACAATGCTTTAGGAACATTTCGCTAATAGGAACGGGCGGAGCCTTAAAATAACGGCACAAAATGCCTAACAGTAAACCGCACTCCTTCATAGGGGTGCGGTTTACTATGCCTTCCTTTGCTCTCCGTTCACCGTTCGTTCACCGTTCGTTCAAGACTCTTCTCTAACTGTGCTGCGGTGCTACGGGGAAAAATGAGGGAAATCGTGAATTTTCTATTCAATCATTTCAACGATACGTTTAACGCAGGCTTTGGCCTCCTTGAGGTCTTTACCCATTGACTTGGAAGCGTCCAAGAGGAAAACACAATAGGTGTTGGGACGGGTAACCGATTCTTTGGTGTATTCGGTGTTCTGCTGCCATACAGAGCCGTTTTTATACTCCTGAACAGTCTGGTCGGGCAGGAAAAGTTTGCCATCTTTTTTGGAACGGAGGTCCGGAAGAACAAAAAAGACATTCTCGGCATGATAATCATTCAACTGTGATTTGAGGTCAAGATGGTTGAGACAGAAATAACGTGTGTCCGTCTGGTCTGCCGAAATACCGGTCAGTTTGACATCAACCAATTTATATTCGCTGATTCCCGAGCGTTTGAGTGTCCCCTCGATTTGTGCTTTTTCCCCGCGCTGGTTGGAAATAGTCATACGAATCACTTTGCCTTCAAAATCTTTTGCGACGCGGAACATATATTCGGAGTGAAGGAACTCGTCCTCCAACTGATTGTATATATCGTCAAAGGAAGAATGTATATTCACCTCCGGCACATTTTTTCGTGTGCTATATCGGAAGCAGTCAAATTGTTCGCGCAAGTATTTGTCAAAGGCTTCGTCGGTCATTTTATTATTTTGCTGCACTTGCTGCAAGTCCTGTCCTTTCAATACCATAGGATAAACCGTCAGGTGGTTCTTGCTCAGTCCCATTGCATTCTTCAAACGCCGGGCAATACGTTTTTGATATTGTTCGGGTTTGGTAACAAAGACCGCCTGTTTGTGGTTATGAGCCACTTTGACCGATGCGTTATCCAACCCGTCTGAGATAAGGAAGATATAATACAACGTCTGCGGGTCGTATTTGACTTCCTTACGACGGACATAGCGCAGGCGATCAATGGCGACATCGGTGGCATAGTACAGTGCCGTATTGTCATTGGTAGTCACTTTATCCACTTCCTGCAAGAACGTGGCATCGTCTTCCAACAAGTCAATCGTGGAACCTTGCGGGCACCAATTCTTAAATCCTCCTTCCCGCACGGAATAGGAAGGTTCAATGTCCGAACTGAATCCGATAAAATCGGCTTTTGCCATCGATTTATGTACTTGACAGGAAGATAATCCGATGCACAATGCACAATGCACAATGCTCAATGCGATAATAGAATAGTGTTTCATATAGTTATAATTTTTAGAGTATAGACCGTTCGCTGCGCTCACTGATGGAGTATAGAGTTTGGACTGTCCTTATTCCTTTCTTATATTCGTTCGAGGTTTTGCAGTTGGATCCAGCCTTGGTAATTGCCGACCGTGATGTTGCACCACTCGCCTAATGTCTCTGTTATGCTAACTTTGGTGCCCTCGTGAATGGTAAATAACTCCGTGCCGCTACGGTCGGGAGACGCTTTGGCATTGACAACGCCTTGGGTAATGATAGCCTCTTCCCGCATGGTGTCGCGCCGATGAAGCGAGTCGGCAAAGCAGAAAGAGAAGATAGCCATAACCAACATAATGACTGCCAGAGAAAAACCCGTTTTGCGAACGACAGGTTCTCCCGATAACAAGAAAAGCAGCAGGCACACTACGAACAGGAAGAAAGTCGATAGACTAATTATTATCCATGTGTTCTCGCGCAGAAGATTACGCGTGTCAGTCATTACCGTACTGAGGAAAAAGGCGCGATTGTCGGCTATATTATCCGTGATACGTGATTCGGCAAAACGCAGGTTATAGCGCGTGTCACGATTGGTCGGGTCCAAACGCAAACTGCGTTCGTATGCCAAGATAGACTGTGCCAGTTCCCCTTGTTTGAAATAGGCATTCCCCAAGTTATAATAGGCGACAGCACTTGGTTGTTCCGCCACCAATTGTTCGTACAAAGCGGCAGCCTCGGCATATTCACCGGCTGCATAGAGGTCGTTTGCTTCCGAAGCAAACAGACAACAGATAACAGATAATAGATAACAAGTTATTATGAGACGTTTCATAGGGCTAAATCTTTTGATTTTCAAGTTGGTTAATTATATTGGATGTGGCTTCATACAAAGCCTGCTTTTCTGCTCCCGATGTAGGCGCATAGCGGGCAAATTCGGCAGTAGAGAGGACATCAGCCACTTGTTTAATCAAATCATCTGATATGCCTTTGTTCCGTAACAGTTCGGCTATATTATCCTTCGTGAGGTCAGCAGTGGGAATACTGAGACGGTCACTGAGATACGAGAACGAAGCCTTTTCTATCTCGGCATAGAACGCTTGGCTGTCTCCACTCAACAGTTGTTGAGCAGTTTTGAGACGTTTTTGTGCCACCTTGTTGGCGCGTTTATACCGCATTTTGGTCATGTCGGCATTCTCTCGCCTGAACTTGCGATATAGGAAGTAGAGGATAAGGGAAATAATCAGCATAACTAAATCAATTAACAGAATTTGTTTCGGAGTAATATTTGCGTCCTGTCGAGGACTTGCGGTTTGCGGCTCGGAGGTGCTGATATAGCGTATATCAGATCCCAATTCTTTGATATTCTCTTTATTGACAGCCGTATATGTCTGTGCCGTCTCGTTGCTGCTTCCTGCGGTTTGACCCGGTGCCCTGCGTACATTGAGAGTATATTCCGGTGAAGAGAGGGTTTTGTATTGTCCCGATTGAATATCAAAGTAGGAGAAAGATACGGCAGGAACGGTATATTGTCCCGCTTCCCGCGGAATAGCCAAATACTCAATGGTTTTCGTTCCTGCATATCCGCTACCGGAAACTTTGTAGTTGTTGGTTACTTTGGGGTCGTACGGCTCAAACCCTTCGGGCCAATCCACAGAAGGTGTTTTAAGTAACTTCATATTGCCGCTGCCTTTGATGTCTATCTTGAGCGTGATGGCTTCATTGGCTTGGATATCCGTTGTGGAAATAGAAGGCACAAGTGTAAACTGTCCAACCCCGCCACTGAATCCGGCAGGTTTATTGCCGGGCAGGTTCTTCACGTGAACGGTAACAGCCGGAGCAGAGAGCATGCGGCTGACGTTCTCGTACGTACCGAAGAAATCGTCAAAAATAGAGCGTGCCTGCCGGTGACTTTGCTCACGCAGAATAGCCTCGAACTGAGCCGCTTCAATTTGCAAGTCTCCACTATGTTGGGGGTAGAGCAAATACGAAACCAGCGTTACGGCTTGGTAGTTGCGTCCGTTGTAATGTTCCAATTCAAACTGGCGTTCGCCTAATTCCAACTCCTGTTTCAGGAATCCTGTGCATTCCGGCAGACGTATATTATTCCCCATCTGTGCAAAATCCACTCCGGCTACATAAAGACGGTAACTGAGTTGGAGTGCCTCTTGTTCATAAACAGTAGTTTTTGTAACGATTGGACGTACAAAGATATTCGAGCCTGCCGATTTGGACGTGGCGGGACTTCCGGAAGAGCCGGCGTTACCTGAATTGCCGGAGGAGCGACCTTGACCGGCTGCACTCTGTTGCGGCTCCTCGTCAGGTGGCAACACGGTGATACGCACACCATTGGATGTGTATTTATCCCCGTCAACGGTAATGGTGGCAGGACCGATGGTAAAATCGCCTGGGTCCAATCCCATCAGCGTAAAGGTGTACGTCAGCGAAAAAGACGACGAACGTCTTCCGTTAACAAAACTTGTGGAAGACGATTGAGACGTGTAAGGCCCTGCCAAATAGTCAAACCCGTTGAAATCAGGGGCTTGCAAATCCCGTGCCCGTTGGTTGACGGAATAAGTCAATTGGAAGGGCTTTCCAGCCACAACTTTGTTCGGTGCTTGTGCTCTAAACTCAACCTCGTCGGCAAACACAGACGACAGATAACAGATAAAAGATAACAGATATAATAAACGTTTCATATTCGATAAATTTTAAACTCTAAACTAAATCACCAGTCTTTTTCTACACGGCGTTTCTGTCCTTGTACGCGTTGCATCTTATCTTGGGTGTCTTGTTCGTCTTGCTCAAGAGCTTGCAGAATCTGCTCTGCCGTTTCTTTGTCCATCTGATTCTCTTGCTGCTGTTGCTGCTGATTTTGCTCTTGTTGCTGCTGTTGTTGATTTTGCTGTTGTTGCTGCTCTTGATTCTGTTGGTCCTGCTTTTGATCTTTTTGTTGTTGGTCCTGCTTTTGATTTTGTTGGTTCTGCTGCTGTTGCTGCATCATTTGCAGTGCCTTTATCAAGTTATATCGCGTTTCATCATCTTTCGGATTGAGCCGTAACGCGTTTTCGTAGGCCTCAACCGCTTTATCAAACTTTTGTTGCCCATACAAGGCGTTGCCTAAATTATGGTACGCATAAGCGAGCCGTTCACGGTTTTTGACAGGAACGTCTTTTACGCGAGTAGCCCCTTTCCGCAATATCTCGGCAGCTTTGGCATATTCGGCTTCGGCTTCAGGGTATTTACTTTGACGGAAAAGTGCATTGCCAAGATTATAATACCCTTCAAAGGACTTGTCATTGACTTCTAATCCCCGGCGGTAATCCACTTCTGCACCTGTAAAATCGGAGGCTTTGTAGTTGTTGTTTCCGCGACGGATATGGGGAGCTTCCTTTTGGGCGAACAATCCTATGCACAACGCACAATGTACGATACACAATATGAGTATTTTTTTCATGCTTTTCTCTCCTTAAATATATCTAACTTGGTTAATATATGGTTCTGACGGGCAAAGATGAAAAATTCACCTATCAGCAGTAATAATGCCAAGAGGGCAAATGTCTGATATTGCTCGTTGTAGTCGCTAAAGACTTCTGTTTCCAGTTCGCTGGTAGCCAAACGGCTAAGTTCTTTCTGTAATGCACGGGTAGCCGTGTTGGTATTGTCGCAATGAACATACATGCCTTTTCCTGCCTGTGCAATACTTTTACACATATCCTCGTTCAATCGTGATACTACTACATTGCCGTTGCGGTCTTTGCGGTAATCGGACGTTCCAGGAATAGGAAGAGGACTGCCTTCGGGTTTACCTATGCCCACCACGAATGTTTGTATTCCATTCTCCAAAGCCTGTTTGGCAGCCGATTCGGCATCGTCTTCGTGGTTCTCGCCATCGGTGATAAGAATGATACAGCGTCCTGCCTCATTGGGTTCTCCGAAGGAGCGTATGCCTGCCTGAATAGCAGAACCGATGGCAGTGCCTTGTGTCTGAATAAGGTCCGGCGTAATGCTATTGAGGAACATCTTGGCGGATACATAGTCGCAGGTGATAGGTAACTGTACATAACTTTCTCCTGCAAAGACCACCAAACCGACTTTGTCGTCCACTAATTGGTCTATCAACTTGGACAATACTTGTTTGGCTCTTTCCAAACGGCACGGTGCCACGTCTTCGGCAAGCATTGAATTGGATATATCGAGGGCAATCATCACTTCGATACCCTGCCGTTGTATCTTTTCACTTTTTTGTCCGAATTGGGGACGTGCTGCGGCTAAAATCAGTAGCGCAAATGCCACCATCAAAAGGGAGAACTTGATTTTGGGACGCTTGTGCGAGGCATCGGGCATCAATTCGGCAATTAGGGAAGGATCACCAAATTCTAACAGTTGGCGGCGTTTGTGACGCGTGTAGAGAATGAATGCCACCGCTAATACAGGGATTAGGGTAAGCAACCATAATATTTCTATGTCGGCAAATCTAAACATATAGCGTTATCAATTAGCAATAGTACGAGTTACAAAATAACGGATAATAATTTCTAACAACAAGCATGCCAAAGCGGCATAGAGAAAAACGGGGAAGTTTTCCGTTCGTTTGGAAAACTCTTTGACACGTATTTTGCTCTTTTCCAATTGGTCAATCTGCTCATAAATAGCTTTGAGCGATTTATTGTCGGTAGCGCGGAAGTATTCACCGCCCGTTTGTGCAGCAATCTGTTTGAGAGTTGATTCGTCAAATTCGTTTTGTATGGTGGTGTACTGCCGTCCGTAGGGTGTATCTACCTGAATACGGGCTTCTCCGTAAGATCCGACACCGATGGCATACACTCTGATACCGAATGTTTGGGCTATTTGTGCAGCCGTCAGCGGGTCTATATCGCCCCGGTTATTGCTACCATCGGTGAGCAAGATGATAACTTTAGATTTGGTGGGACTATCTTTTATTCGATTGACGGCATTTGCCAGTCCGAGACCGATGGCTGTACCATCTTCTATCATTCCGAATTTAACGGACTGGAAGAGATTAACCAATACGGCGTGGTCAGTAGTCAAAGGACATTGCGTAAAACTCTCTCCGGCAAAGACTACCAGACCTATCTGGTCATTCGGGCGTGCCAAGACGAACTCTTCAGCCACGGCTTTGGCGGCATCTAACCGGGTAGGGCGCAGGTCTTCGGCTTGCATAGTGCCGGATATATCGAGTGCCATCATAATGTCAATACCTTCGGTAGATTGAGAGGACCACCGATTACTTAGTTGGGGACGTGCTAACGCCAAGGACAGCATCAAAACGGCTATAACACGCAGTCCAAATGGGACATGTATGAGATAAGTACGCCATGTCCGTGCGGACCGTGTAAGCGTTTCCGTAGAGGATAGGCTAACCGTTGCTTCCCAATTGCGTAACTGGTAGATATACCAGCCTATAATGGGGATAAGCAACAGCAATAAAAATAAATATGCAGGACTATGAAAGGTCATGTTAGTTGATAGTTGATAGTTGACAATTGATAGTTGATAGTTTAGAGTTTAGAGGTTAGAGGTTTTGTCTCTTCTTCCGTAACGGCGGGAGTGGTTTGGTTCACGAAGTCGTAAGCCGTGTGCAGTGCCTGTTCGTTTTCGTCCGGAGTGGCAGACCATTTGGCAAATTTGACTAAATCGGCAAGCGAAAGCATCTGCTTGAGACGTTTGTAAAGGTCGGGCATATCCCGAAGAATAGGTTTGACTTCACGCAGTGTTTCGTCAGACGTTTTTTCCGTAGAATGGATATCATATCGTGAACCTATGTATTCACGCACGACATCTGTCAAGTCGGTGTGATATTCTTTTGTCTTTCCCGCTTGCCACTTTTTCTCTTCTTTGATACGGTTCAGTTTTTCCAAAGCCACTTCTTCTGCCGGTCTGTTCGGTTTGTCAAGTGTTATTTCTTTGCCCAATTGACGGCGTTCCCAATAACGATACAGATAGTATGCGGCAGCCGCTATTCCGGCAATCAACAAACCGAGCAACATCCAACGGATAATGCCCCACCACCAAATAGCCGGTTTTTGTATAGGCTTGATATCTGCGATGGCTTCTGTGGTATCCAACTCAAAAGGCTGAATTACATTTAACGTGAGATTGTCCGTCAAAATAGTGTCTTGACCGCTTGTGAACGGCAATCCCGGAATGGAGTAGAGCGAATCATGAAAACAGGTAATCGTTAAGTATTGGTCATACTGAACGCGTCCGGACGGAAGATCGGTGGTGTCTATCAACGTGCGGTCGATAATCTCAATATCAGGAATGAGTTTCTCGCCATAAACGGGGAAAGCAACTTTTTCTGATGGCTCGGCGGTGGCTTGCAGATGCAAGTCCGTTTGATCACCAAGGAAAAGCGTTGTCGAATCCAATGTGGCAGAGACAATAATGGCAAATAGTATTTTTAGCATAACTTATTGCTTAAATAATTTCATAAGTGCTTTAACATAGTCTTCATCCGTCCGCACGGTCACGGCATTTACGCCGGTGCGGGTCAGCAGACCGGTAATGGCTGTTTGACGGTTTCTCCAATCGTTCTCGTAGGCAGTGCGGACGAGCTGGCTGGACGTATCAATCCAAGAGGCTTGTCCCGTTTCTGCATCGCGGAACTGTACCAAACCGATATTCGGCATAGCCGTGTCGCAACGGTCATAGATTTGAATAACATTCATATCATGCCGGTTAGACGCAATGAGCAAGGGCTTTTCCATCGCCTCGACATGCACTTTGTCAGTAATTAAATCGCTGATTATAAATGCAGTACAACGACGTTTTTGGGCATTGGAGAAGTACTCTAAGGCTTGAGCAATGTCGGTACCTCGTGATTCAGGTTCGAAACTCAAAAGTTCTCGTATGATGTGAAGGACGTGTGCTTTACCTTTTTTAGCAGGAATGAATTTCTCTATTTTGTCGGAGAAGAACAACACCCCCACTTTATCGTTATTCTGAATGGTAGAGAAAGCCAGTGTGGCAGCCACTTCCGCCATCATGTCACGCTTGAATTGAGCGACGGTTCCGAAATGTCGTGAGCCACTGACATCGACCAAGAGCATGACGGTCAATTCGCGTTCTTCTTCAAAAACCTTGATATAGGGCTTGTTCAATCGGGCGGTTACGTTCCAATCAATAGAGCGCACATCATCTCCGGGCTGGTACTCGCGCACCTCGCTGAATGCCATACCCCGACCTTTGAATTGGCTGTGGTATTCGCCGGCGAAGATATTACGCGATAATCCACGCGTTTTGATTTCTATCTTCCTGACCTTTTGTAATAATTCTTCAGAAGTCATATATTAGGGCACTTGTACGGCATTCAGAACTTCGGTGATGATGTCTTCAGCGGTCATGTTGTTGGCTTCTGCCTCGTAGGTCAGTCCGATACGGTGACGCAATACGTCGTAGCACACGGCGCGAACGTCTTCGGGCACCACGTATCCGCGGCGGTGGATAAAGGCGTATGCCCGTGCTGCAAGTGCCAAATTGATGGAAGCACGCGGACTACCGCCGAAAGCAATCATCGGTTTGAGTTTCTCTAATCCGTAATTTTGCGGCTCACGGGTAGCGAAAACGATGTCCACGATATATTTCTCAATCTTTTCGTCTATATAGACTTGGCGGACGATGTCGCGTGCACGCTTGATGTCCTCAATGGAAAGAATGGACAGTACCTGCTTTTTCTCGCCGCAGATGTTTTGCTGAATAATCTGTTGTTCTTCCTCTTTCTTCGGGTATCCGATGACCACTTTTAGCATAAAGCGGTCTGTTTGTGCTTCAGGCAGCGGATATGTTCCTTCTTGCTCTATGGGGTTTTGTGTAGCGAGAACGAGGAAGGGGTCGTCTAACTGGAATGTTTCTTCACCAATGGTTACCAAACGTTCTTGCATAGCCTCCAAAAGAGCAGATTGCACTTTTGCCGGAGCACGGTTAATCTCATCTGCCAGAACAAAATTAGCGAAGATAGGTCCGCGCTTAACGGAAAACTCTTCTTTTTTCTGGCTGTAAATCTGTGTACCGATAACATCGGCCGGCAATAAATCAGGCGTGAACTGGATACGACTGAATTTGGCTTTGATTAAATCGGATAAGGTCTTGATTGCCAATGTTTTTGCCAGGCCAGGAACACCCTCCAAAAGAATATGTCCGTCGGAGAGTAAACCGATAAGCAAGGACTCAACCAAATGTTTCTGACCAACGATAACTTGATTCATGCCCATTGTTAAGGCATCAACAAATGAACTCTCTCGCTCGATACGCTCTTGGAGTTCGCGAATGTCAACTGTAGTTGTCATAGTATGTAGTAATTTTATATGTTGTCGATTGTTCAAATTAAGTACAAAAATCATTCAACAAATAATGTGCCAAACATAAAAAAACCGTTAAAAATTAATAAATGCACAATTTTCATAAAAATAGATATTTTAAGATTGAATAAAAAGTAGTAATTTTGCAGCGTAAAAAAATATACGAAATTTAAGATTTGATAAATATGAATAATTTTTTGAGACAACTTGGAATTGTGGTGTTGCTGGGGGTGAACGTTTATGTACAGGGTCAGGGAAATAATCAGTTTCAAGTTCCGAATGCTGATTTTGAGGATTGGAGTGGAAGTACGTTTGACGGTCATGAACAGCCGGCAGTATGGCATTATTGCAACGTGGACCAGTTGAATATAGCCAAGTTCAATTTTGCCAATAAACAGGCAGGGCATAGTGGCAAGTACTGTGCCAAAGTGGAAGACCAAGACTTAAAAGTTGCCGGTATAGGAGAAACATCTCCCGGTTATTTTGCTTTGGGTCAGCCGTGGTCGTATGTGCCCAGTATTACCAAGATTGATGAAGCCACGGCCGGTACTTACGGAGGTATAGACTGGAAACATCGTCCTGATACAATGGCGATGTGGATTAAGCGAACCGGTGGAAATTGGAAAAGTGAAGATTTTCACCTGCTCTACTATTCATGGTCAGGTACAGCACGCTCCGGCAATTATAAAGGTAAGGGAGGAGGATGTACCAGCACCAGTCGAACTGACGAAGAAAGCGATATTCGTTTGGCAACAAACGGCAATGAGTGCGGAACGGCTCAAAAAGCTCATCAAGTATCAGAAGGTTGGGTATATGGAAGGGCTTATTACGACGAGTGGACATTGATTAAAGTGCCCATCTATTACATCGATAACACAACACCGGAGAAAATGAACATTATCTGTTCTGCCGGAAACTATCCTAATTTCCGTGCAAATAGTGGTTTGCACGCAGGCAATGCGTTGTATGTAGATGACGTACAGTTGATCTACTCCAGCAAGATACAGGAACTAAACATTGATGGCAGCCCGTGGCGTGCTTTTGATCCGAATAGTTCGGAGGTGCAGATTTATCCCGTGGACGAAGGTGTGACCGAAGTACCGCAGATTTCTGCTTTCCGTGGTGCAGGGAATTTGATTAACACACGCGGATCTACAATAGCCTACCACGGCCGTAAACTTCAAGGAGATGAAATAACCATTGTTCCGGGCAAGTTAGATGAAAAGCCTGTTGAAATAACAGTTCGTGCCGAAGACGGAAGTTCAGAGACAACCTATCGGATTTTGTTCATGCACAAAGCGTCGTCCAATACTTGCTTAGACGGTATTCAGGTGAACGGCAAGGAGGTGAAGAACTTTAACCCCTATATTACATCGTATGTGGCTGAATTGGAATATGGTACGCAAGGTGCTCCTGTTGTGACAGTAACCAAACAAGAAGATAAGCAGACTGTTGATTTTACCCAACCAACGAGTTTGAATGATGTAACCACGATTACAGTAACGGCTGCTGACAAGAAAACGACACAGATCTATACGCTCAAGTATAAGGAGGCTTTGTTGGCAGACAATACATTGGCAGATATCAAAGTGAACGGGAATTCGATACCCAATTATTCACCCACTAAATCGACTTATAATCCTGTTGAGATTCCGTTGGGTACAACGGATATGCCTATTGTTGAGGCTGTGTCGAAGTACCCTGATGGTATGCAGACTATTATTTATACGGCTCCGGAGCAAATAGATGGCGGAACCTATCAAATTGCCGTTTCTTCTCCCGGTAATCCAACACCGAAAGTATATAAGTTGGTTTTCAAAATGACGATGTCTTCCAACCGTCAATTAAAGGAATTATTTGTAGGAGGAAATTTATTACCGGATTTTGCGCCCGATAATGATGCTTATTTTGTCGGTCTTCCGATAGGTACTTCAGAATTGCCGGAAATAACTTATACGGCGGGTGATGCTTTCCAGACGATTGCTGTGTCTTATCCGGAAGGATTAGACGGAACGGCCAGAGTGACTGTGACAGCCGGTAATGGCACGGACAAAATGGTTTATAAGATTGTGTTCTCTACTCAAAAGTCTGAGATTAGCACGTTGAACGGTATTTTGTTAAACGGTGTGGCGTTGGCTGATTTTGACCCGAGTAAGACTTCGTATGAAGTTCAACTTCCTATCGGAACGACCGAACTGCCACAAATAGAGGTTATAAAGGGCGATGAATATGAGAAAGTGACTATTTTGCCCGGCGGACTGAACGGTACGACACGCATCATGGTCAGTGCAGGTAATGGCAACACCACCGTTTATCAACTTAATTTTTCTGTTTTGCAGGCAACTGATGCCTCGCTTCAAATGATTGAGATAGGAGGAGAACCGCTTGCCGGTTTTAATCCGGAAACATTAGAGTATTGGTTTGAATTGCCTAAAGGTACCGTTGATTTGCCGGAAATCACTTTTACTCGGCATGATGAATACCAAACGGTAACGACCCGTTCAGGTGGTTTGAATGGTGATTATAAGATTATTGTGCGTCCGCAGAGTGGTGCCAGCCGAACGTATGTTATTCATTTCTCGGTGTTCAAATCGAATAATACAGCCCTTCAGATGATTTATCTAAACGGGCAAGAGATGCCTAATTTCCAACCTGAAGTGACGGATTATAAAGATACATTGGACATCAGTACACTGCCTACAGTGACTTATCTGGCGGAACAAGGCCAGAAAGTAATGATGCTGCTGGATAATAATGTGCAGACAATTAAGGTAACCGCAGAAAGTGGCGACACGCGTGTTTATACAATCACTTTTGTGATACGTAAAGCAGAGAGTGCTTTCTTGAAGATGATTTATTTGGACGGAGATTCTTTGAAGGGTTTCCAACCGAATCAGTTGACCTACTCTAACATATATTTGAAAGGACATATATGCCCAAAAATCACGGTTCAAAAAGAAGAAGGTCAGCAAGTGACCATCTTGTCTCCTTATGGTGCAGGAGAAGCTTCTATTGAAGTGAGTGTAGAAGCAGGAGGAAAAAACACATATCTTTTACAATTTGTTGACACAGCAGTTACACCTATCCAACCGATAGAGCCAGAGCCTGAGTATAAAGAGTCGGAAGATACGTCACTGAAAAATATCCTCGTGAACGGTGTCAAATTGGAAGGTTTTACTCCCGATGAACACACTTATACGTTAGAATTGGAAGCAGGTTCTCAACTGCCGGCTGTTACTTTCGTCAAGAATGTGGACAAACAGTCCGTTGTGTCAGGACAGACAGAAAAAGGTGTATATTATGCTTACGTAACAGCAGAAAACGGTAATACTGCTTCCTATACGCTGACGGTTCGGATTGCCCAGTATGACAATGCCTACCTGAAGGATTTGAAAGTGGAGGGTAAAAGCTTGGCCTTTGAACCGGCTACGTTGTCCTATACACTTAGTTTAGATGAAGGAGCAAATCTTCCGGAAGTATCTTATAAAACCAATCTCGGTCAAACGGTGCTGTTCAATACAGTGAATACAAATGAGCAGCAGTTGATTGTTACGGCAGAGAGTGGGCGGCAGAACACCTATATTATTTCGTACACGCGCGCGAAGTCCTCGAATGCGTTATTGAAAGATATTTTATTGGATGGCGTAAGTATATCTGATTTCAAGGCTGATAAATTCGCATATATAGACACGTTGGCATTGCGTACCCAAGTGGTTCCGATAGTGAATGCTATAGGACAAAACGCAGACCAAGTTATTACAACTTATTTCAGTTCGGTTAATGGTACAACACGTATTCATGTGTTGGCATCTGATGGGGTAACTTCGGCGGATTATACTATTGAGTTTCCTGTTCGCAAATCGGGAAATGTATTACTGAATAATATATATTTGGAAACGGAGTATGCGGTGGAACTGGCATTTGATTCCAAGCAGACGAATTATGAAATAGAGTTGCCGCATGATGCGAATATGTCTCCGCGTATTATTTTTGAAAAAGGTGAGCCGGAACAGAATGTAACTTATATTGCCCGTCCGATTGGTCAAGCCAACGAAATAACGGTAACGGCAGAGAATGGAGACACACGTACTTATTCTGTCACGTTCATCCGTGCCGCTTTGGAAGAGGAAAATATATTGTCTGCTATCTTGATTAAAGAAACGGCTCAAAGTTTAGATTTGACCGACAAGACCCAACGCACATTTGATGTTGTTCTGCCTTATGGGACACGTACGATGACGGTCAATTATGTTAAACAGTATAGCGAACAAACTGTGTTGGTTCAGCCTGGCGGTATAGACAAACCGACAGTGTTGACCGTTTTGTCCAATCAGAAAGGAGAGCCAGATGCCGTTTATACGTTAAATCCGAAGGTGGCAACGTCTGATCCTGCCGTGTTGACCGATCTTCAGGTGAATAATGTAACTATTCCCGGATTTGAACAGGAACGGTTCGCATATATTGTTCCTATTACTGCTGCTCCTATCGTGCGCTATACGGCGGCACAGGGTACTACGGTGAATGTCTTGCAGCAAACCGGCAAGCACTGGCAGGCAGAGGTTTCGATAGGTGGGCGTAAGAACGTGTATGACGTTTGGTATTATTATGAGAATGATGTCATTCCGAATAATGAATTTACCAATTGGACGACTGCCAAGTACAACAATGGTCCCAAACCTGTTTCCTGGCAAGTAGTGGCAGATGCCGTAGAAAAAGAAGGTACATACAAATCCGGAGGTGAAGTCCAACAAGATCCGGATGGTGTGGCTTATCTTTACTCGCGTTATCCCGGCATATTCGGAGTGGGTGGTATTATTCCCGGATTTATTACATTGGGTACTATAACAGGAAAGTTGGGTGTTGCCGGCTCCAGTACGTTCCAAGTAAACGGAGGTGTTCCTTTCCATAATACTCCGGATGTGTTGTCTATTCGATATAAAGCACCCACAATTTCGGATAACAACCGTATTGTATATCAACTCACGGGCAGTAATGGTTTGCAAGAACTGATACACAAAGATACCGAGGCGATAAAAGACTATGTTACTTTGGATTTGGATTTGACATCTATCACAAAAGAAGCAGGTACTCCTTCAATGATGAATATCATCTTGAATTCCTATTATCAGGAAAGCGGTACAATTGCAGATGGTAGTGCCGAGATGTATGTCGATTGGGTGCGCTTTGCTTACAATAGTTCATTGGCAGGTATCATGGTGAACGGCAAGGAAACCACCAAGTCAGGTAATACCTTTACCTTTGAGACATCCGATACAGAGGACCGTGGTCTTCCTCAATTAACGTTTGTCGGTGAAGTGGAAGACCAAGCACAACAAGTGACTTGGTCGGCTGAAACTGTCAGTGGTCAGTATGCTGTTCGTACTGCTTCTATTCGCAACTATGCCGAAAACGGAAAAGACTATACAGATTATACATTAGATGTTAAACGCAAACTTTCCACAAACGCTTCGTTGGATAAATTGTATATCAATGGTGTGTCTTATGCTAAGTTTGATGCAGCACAAACGGAATATCGGTTTACGCTCAACGAGGGAGACCTTCTTCCTGATGTTTACCCGCATCCGGCCGGCAATCGTCAGACGATTACCACTAAAAAGTCCGGCAATACCGTTACCATTACCGTTCAACCCGAATGGGGCGAAACTAAGGTTTATACGTTGATTTACACTTATGCTCAATCAGACAATGCCCGGTTGGCAGGGATAGACGGTATAAACGACTTTGCACCGGACACGTATCAATATACGTATATCGGTGAGGCGTTACCTGCTATGAACTTTACCAAGGCAGATGACGGTCAAACGGTGATAATGGATAAGGGCATCTTTACCGTAACGGCGGAGAACGGCACGCAGCAGACCTATACCGTTCTGTTGCAAAAGCCGAAATCTACCACCAGCGGTCAACTTACTGAGTTAGAAATAGACGGTGATGTGTTGGCAGACTTTAATCCGGGTACTTACCAATATAGTCACGCTATTTCCACACGGACTTCTTTTGTTCGCCAAGATGTTAAGGATTCGGTTATTTATACTTATCAGAAACAGTTATTGACATGGCGTGTTATCGGTTCGGAGGAACACACTTATTCGGTTTCTGTTCCTACTGCCAAATCGTCTTCGACTACTGTGCAAGGTATTTATGTAAATGGTGTATTGATTGAGAATTTCAATCCTCAAATCCGGGAATATACGCTTTATACGGATAGTGCGGTAGAACTTCTGGTGGTTGGAGAACTTGAGGCGCAAACAATTCGTATCTCACGTAACAACGGCACATATACCATAGATGTGACAGCTGAAGACGGAACAAAAGGTACTTATGCGGTGAATGTGTTGCCGGTTGTTTCGGCGGATGCTACGTTGCAGTCCATTATGTTAGATGGTCAGCCATTGGTTGGCTTCCGTTCGGATTCGTTACGATATAATGTGGTTATTCCGGCAGGAGCATATAAAGAGCACGAACCGATGGTTCCGTCTATTGACTTTGTTGCCACGGACTCCAAAGCCACTGTTGAGGTTATGACCGGTGGACTGAATGAGACGACTTATCTGGTGGTTACTTCCTCCGATGGAACGCATACCAATAATTACGAACTGACCTTTACTGCCGAACCGAGCCATAATGCCCAATTGAGTGCCATTATTGTGAATGGCGTTATGGTAGAGCATTTTGAACCGGGTCGTTCTTACTATTCGGTCATGGTGCAAAAGAGTGAAGTTGTATTGGAGTGGCGTTCGCAGGACAAATTCCAGACTGTGCAGCAAATCTCCAAGGGCAATGAATATATATTGCACGTTACGGCACAAGATGGTAAAACCTCTAGGGATTATACCGTTGAGGTATATGAGCAAACTCTCTCCAATGATGCTACGCTCTCTATGATTTGGTTAGATGGCTGTGCGATGGAGAATTTCCGTCAGGAGATTAATCCGGACCTTTATTTCCACCCCGGACTAAACCGCTACACCATCAACTTGCCTGTAGGTGAAGATAATCAGCCGGATATACTTGCCACATTGAAAATACCGGGTCAAACGCTTTCTATGCGCTGCGAAGGAATAACGGTTTATATAGATGTGGTAGCACCGGACGGAGAAACGACAAATACCTATACGTTGAAGTTTGAGCGTGTATTGTCGTCAAATGTGAATCTTAAGATGATATATATCGACTTGGATTCATTGGCAGGATTCCAACCTGAAGAACGGTATTATCTGTTGCAAACCGAATCGCGCGAAGTGCCGGATATTGAATGTGCTACGCAACGCGGTCAAACGACAAAGATAAAATATGAAGTTGATTCGTTACATCATGAAACGGTGGCAACCATAAACGTAATTGCTGAAGATGGTGTGCATACATCCGATTATATATTGATTTTCCGTCATCATTTGTCCGATGCAGACACTTTGGCTATGATATATGCCGATGATGTTCCTCTGAAAGGTTTCCGACCGCAGGTGTTCACTTATCATTGTGATACGTCTAATATAGTAACTTTCCCTGTCGTTACATGGGACAAAGCCGATCCGGGTCAGACAGTCAAGGTAGATACCTTGCAACAAACGGAATTGAATTGGATGGGCAAATACACAGTGACTTCCGAAAGCGGAAAGAGCAATGCTTATATTGTATCGTTCACCAAGATACTATCCGCTGTCAATACATTGAACATGATATACCTCAATGGTGATTCCTTGAATGGTTTTGCGCCGGAAAAGACAGAGTATATTTGTTCTCAGCCTGTTGGAACAAAAGTGCTTCCCACTCTTGGTTATGATGCTGGCGATGTTTATCAGCAGATTGAGGTGGTGGATACGGCAGCGTCTTATCTTTCTAATTCATTGGGAACGACGTATGTTTACGTACAGGCACAGAACGGTGACGTACGGACTTATACGCTGCATTATCCGGTGGCTTATTCGTCGGATACGACTTTGCAAATGATAATGTATAACGGAACAAAGATAGATGGTTATGATGAGCAAATTATGGATTACACCATTGATTTGCCTTCGGGCGTACGTCAAGTGCCGATTATTACGTTTGTTAAACAAAATCAGAAGCAAGATGTAGATGTTCAGTTATTGGATAGTTGTCATGTGGCATTGGTTGTAACTGCCGAAGACAGAGAGCATACCGGAACGTATCTGCTGACTTTCCGCTATTATCAATCCAAGAATGCCGATTTGGCTGCTATTTATCTGAACGGTGAACTTATGCCTGGCTTTGAACCTCAACAGTATGAAGACTATGCCTTTACGGTTGATTCATTGAATGATGTGCCTGTCGTGACGTGGGACACCGCCGAGTTTAAGCAACAAGTTAAGATGACCACTACTTATGTGTGGACTCCCGATTCGTTGGTAAAGGAGGCTATCGACTCTATCTTTGTTACGGCAGAAGATACGATGGAGACTAACGTATATGTAATTACGTTTACCGTCAAGTCCGGTATTCCTGTCAAACCGGAGGACAGTGACAATGCCCGTTTGGCGTTCTTGAAACTGAAAGGAGCGATGATAGGAACGAATATCGGATTTGACAAGGATTTTGATTCCGATGTGCTGGATTACCGTATTATCTACCCGACAGGTACCGACCCGGATTCTTTCTACCAGAAAGAAGATGTATCGTTTGCTACGCAGGAATCGTTGGCGGAAGTAAAAGATGTCATTTGTCAGGTTACTAAGACGGCTTTGGATACGTTGGATAGAGAGGTGGCTGTGGCTACGCGCCTTACTATTACGGTAATGGCTCCCAATCAAAGCAAGGCACTGACGTATAATATCTATCAGGAACTGCAATTAGACTCATTGAACAGGGTTGAGAAACTCTTTATTGCCGATTCCAAAGGTTTGTGCAAAGAATATGACGCGTTTGACAAAGATGTGACGTATTACGTTTATACCACGCTTTCTTTCAATGCTCCGAACAGTTATTTGGAATACTCCAATTCGGATTCCCGTTTTGCCCGGTTTGAGTTCGAGAAGAAGGGCAACCCTGCCGTGGTTAGTCCCGATAATGATATTAACTACGCCGGCATTGAAGGAGAAAACGACTCGACGTTCCATCTGGTTTATAGGGCAGAAAACGGAACACGCTATGTGTATAAAATTAAATTCCGTTTCTCTGAAATCAATGAAGCGCAAAAGCCGATGGAAGGTGATGTGCTGATACAGCATATCCCCGGCTCTAACCAGATTGCAGTAGCTTCGCTTCGCGCTAATGTGGTGTTCTCGCTATTTGATATGAACGGTTATCTGGTACACCACAGAAGATTAGAGCAGGGTAATCCCAATAACTATAATCTGATTACGGACGGTTTTGGGCAAACGTATTTTGGTCACTTGACGGATTTCTCGTATTGCACGATTATCTCGCTTAAGCCCGGCAAGATTTACTTGTGGGCATTTACGGAGAACGGTAAACGTCCGATTAAGTCAGGCAAGATAGTGGTAGCACCGTAAAAAGAAAGTGTCAGGCTTGTTGCTTGACACTTTCTGTATGAATAGCCTCGATGATTTGTTCGATGGCGGTATCGCTGATGTGGTGCGATTGACCCCACTGTTTGCGTTTGGACAAGATGTCGTTGTACCGTTCGGGTTGTACGATAGGCACATGATGCTGCTTCTTCCATTCGCCGATCTGTTGGCTGATTTGCATTCGCTTGGCAATCGTGTTCCAGAGAGCATTGTCGGTCTCGTCCATTATTTTTCTCAGCCAAGTCAAATCGTTTACCGTTTGCGGTTCGGTATTGTCAGCAATCAGTCGAGTCAGTTCGGAAGGAACGATTTGTTGTGCGGCATCGCTCAGTGCCTGTTGGGGGCACAGGTGGGTTTCTACCATCCAACCGTTGTAGCCCAATTTATTTGCCTGCTGGCAGAGAGAAGGCACTACTTCCGCTTTGCCACTCATGTGGCTGGGGTCTATCAGTAGGTGTACCTGTGGGCATAGTTGGCGCAGTTGATAAGCCATTTCCCAACACGGTTGGTGGTTGCAGCCCCGATGGATAGCAATCACCTCTGTGCCGGTTTGCTGTAGCCGTTGTATATTGCCGACCCATAGACGGACATCGTCGCAGATTGGGTTTTTGACGAATAGCCCTTTCAGTTGTGTCTTGTCGGGGGTGGTGATGATACTGTCGGCTATGGCTTGTACGGCAATGGGGTTGGCGGCTGTGCGTGCTCCTATCCATAGATAGGGTATCTGTGCATGCAGGGCTTCCTGCACTTGTTCGGGCGTAGCCACTTCGATGGCGGTGTCCAGTCCCCAAGTGTTGCGGACGGACTCTAACCAAGCCAAGCCAACACGCCCAACCCCTTGAAAGGTGTTGGGCGATGTACGAGGTTTCCATATACCGGCGCGAAAGATTACGTTGGGCAGGTTCGGGAAACGTTGTTGCAGTTCCTTCCAGACCTGTACGATGGCTTGTGCGGTGGACAGAACTTGTTGTTCATTTTCCGCAGCGCAAGGGCCGGCTATATAAATGTGATTATTTACGTTTGCGGTCTCCGTAACGGCTCATGAACTTATCTACACGACCGGCGGTGTCAACCAATTTGGACTTACCGGTGTAGAAGGGGTGAGACGTATTAGAAATTTCCAACTTGATTAACGGATATGTCGTTCCGTCGATGTCGATGGTGTCTTTGGTAGCAGCAGTAGAACGGCTGAAGAATTGTGTACCGTCAGACATATCTTTGAATACTACTACGCGGTAGTTATCCGGATGAATACCATTTTTCATAATTGAGTCCTCCTTATTCTGCTACAATGTTCAACTTAATTTCAGCCTTTACTTCGCGGTGCAGTTTAGCGTAAGCGACGGCTTCGCCCAGTTCTTTAACGGGTTCGATGGTGATGATACGTTTATCCACTTCCATGCCGGCGTTGGCGAGAGCCTCGCTAACTTGCGCGGTGGTGATAGTACCAAAGATTTTGCCGTCCTCGTTGGCTTTGGCGGCCAATTGAATGGTCATACCGGCAAGTTTCTCAGCCAAAGCCTGAGCGTCAGCCAGTTGTTGAGCCATTTTCTTAGCCTGTTGTTTGAGGTTCTCTGCCAATTGTTTGCGGTTGGACTCGTTGGCGATAACAGCCATTTTATTAGGTATAAGGTAGTTGCGGCCATAACCGTCTTTTACCTTAACAATATCGTTCTTGTAACCAAGATTATTTACGTCCTGAATCAATATAATTTCCATAATACTTTAAACTTTAAACATTAAACTTTAAACTTACTTCATCATATCGGTTACGTAAGGCAGCAAAGCGAGGTGGCGTGCTTTTTTAACGGCTTGAGCCACTTTGCGTTGATACTTGAGGCTGGTACCCGTGATGCGGCGAGGTAAGATTTTACCTTGCTCGTTGAGGAACTTTTTCAAAAACTCGGGGTCTTTGTAGTCAATGTAACGAATACCGCTTTTAAGGAAACGGCAGTATTTTTTCTTCTTCTCAACATTCTGTTGTGGAGTCAAATAACGAACTTCTTCTTGTGCCATAATTAAGCCTCCTCTACGTTAGCGGGTTCAACATTCTTTTTAGCATGACGACGTTTCTCTGCGTAGTCAAAAGCGTACTTGTCCAGACGGGTGGTCAAGAAGCGGATAATTTTCTCGTCACGACGGAACTCTGTTTCGAGCGTCGCAATCATAGCGGGTTCTGCATCGAATTGTAAGATGACATAGAATCCGGTTGTTTTGCCTTGGATGGGGTATGCCAATTTCTTCAAACCCCACTCCTCACGGTTCAGGATGGCTGATCCATTGTCCTTGAGAAGTTTCTCGAATTTGTCAACTGCTTCCTTCATCTGTGCCTCAGACAAAACGGGAGTCAAAACGAAAGCAGCTTCATAATGATTTAACATAATGTTTTAGTTTTTTAATTAATAATTTAGTATATGCTTACGCATTTCACGCGAAAAAGCCTGCAAAGATACAACAAATATTTGATATATGCAAACTTTTTGAGTGGAAAATTGAGAATTGAGAGTTGAAAATGATTTATTTTTGGTTTAGGCAGTGTTTATGTGGTCGCGAAATGGTCGCGAGATAATTCCGAAAGAGAGTCGAGGGTCGGTCGAGGGTCGGTCGAGGGTCGGCCGACACTCTCAGCCCTTTGATCAAATCGCCACATTATATGTATAAGTATAACATACGTAAGGAAAGAAATTGCATATTATATTTTCTTTTGCTATGCGACCACAAAATTACAATTAATTTTTTATATACGCAAACTTTTTGACCGGAAAACGGAGAAATGACTTTTTTTAATTGATGAGGGGTCAAAAAATTAGTACACAATGATTTTTTCTACATTGGAGCTGCCGTCGTGCATTTGCAGGCGCATCATATAGCAGCCGGAGGTGGCAGGCATAGTCACTTTATGCTCTCCCGACTCAAACGTGCCCCGTGCATAACGGTGTCCCATATCGTCCAGTAACTCATACTCTCCGGGCTGTGACGTGCGGATAGTGACTGCTGTGGATTTCTTAGCCGAGGTAGGATAAACCAAGATAGGGTGCCGTCCGTTCGTAACGACAGGAACGAAAGTAAACGGACAAGACTGAACCGGTCTCGGATAATCGTCACGGTAGAGTGTGGCAACCACAACATCTCCCTCGCGCAAATCATTGGAGGCGATGTATGGCTGTAGTTTGCTTGAAGGAACGACACGTGCAGTTTTTTCATCGCCTTGATAGCTCCACACCTGCCAAGCATACGGCGGGCATAGATTCCAGCCGCCGGCATTGTATTGGTCATTGACCAGACGGACTACATTATTCCAGTTAGCCTCCATGATTTCAGCCGGATAGCGCACCACAATAGAGCCGTACAAGATGGTATCGCTGAAGGTACAAGCGTCCGAACGGAAAGTGATACGATAGTCGTAATAACCCGGACTGACACTGGTTCCCAATCCACTCATACTGATGGGGATATACTGTTTGCCGCCGGTGGAATAGGTCTGGTGTTTGGGATAAGCCTCCAAATCACCGGTGAAGAAGTCAATGTCGTATAAATCAGGCAGCACGCCGGCATCCCGGGTGGTGTAGTTGACATAGAACGTTACATCGTCAGCCGAGCAGACCACTTGGTCGGACTGCGGGTTAAATCCGGTAATGACGAACGGCAGTTTCATGGAAACTAAAGCCGTGCGGATAAGAGGTTGTCCTCCCTGACGTGTGGTGTCGGAAATGACGGTATCACGGGTGGGGTAGTATTTCTTACCAAAGATTTCCAATCCGCTACGGTCTCCCTGACAGAACGAATAGTTGATGGGATCGGGATAGATGGTGGTCAAAACCGTTAGCACCAGTTCCTCAATAGAGTCGCAGTTATGCTTGTTGAAGTGCTGAACGGGATAAACGCCTGTTATGGTATAGTCTTGATTTTCAAAGCGATATGTTTCGTAATCGGCTATGGTTGCATAATGTACATGTTTGGGAGAAGAGGAGTTGATGGTCAGCAAGAGGTGCTCTATGCTGTCGCAGCCGTCCTTGGTCTTGTTCATCAAATCGACTTGGAAAGATTCTTTTCCTTCTCCGCGCGCGTAATACGTGCGTTCCTTATATACAATGCTGTCGCACGCAGGTGCCATAGGAGTAAAGACCTCGTAAGGCTGTACATCGCGTACGATGAAACGGTATAGGGAGTCCTTGCCCTCAGCCGTCAGCCTATTTACGGAATAAGCCCCGCTATGGTCAATGAGTAAGCCTTCCACATAGATAGTTTCTCCGATGCAACGGTTATACTGGGCATACGGCGAGCAGTGGTAATTAACCTCGTAATGCCAGCGCAAGATGCTGTCGCAACCTTCTGCATTATTGCCCAAGGTGTCGTTAAACACACTGTCGGTGTAGTACTTCTTACCTTTGTATATATACGGAAGTTCGTCTGCACAGAGGCTGATGATAGTGTCCGCCCAATCCTGGTTCTTGTAACTTACTTTCAGGGTGTATGTGTTATAACAGCCTGCTTCGGTAGGTATCGAATCGATATAGATGCCGGCTTTGGTGATGACGGTATCGTTCAGGTGTCCGATCCACTTGTAGTTGTCGCCGCGGCAGATGGATACGGCACTGTAGTTCTTGAACGACGGGTGGAAATTGACGAGGTAGGTTACTATACTGTCGCAGCCGTCAGAGGTCTTGAGGTAGGAGTAATACTTGTCCGACTTGGTAATCACTTCGCCGTTGAGGTAGAAACTCTCGCCGTCGCACAGGTCTTTCCGAATGAGTGTTTCCTTGCTTGTCGCACACGCGTCAACTTTGAGCGTTACCAGCGAATCACAGCCGTTCACGGTGGTGAAGTGGCGGTAATAAATGCCGGAAGTGGCAATCGTGGTATCTCCGAACTGATAGGTCTCGCCGTTCCGCAGTTCAATGATTTTGGTAAGCGAGTAGTGCGGGAAGAAATTGACGGTGTAATGAATCCGCACGCTATCGCAGTGGTAACTGTCCGTTAACGTGTCGGTAAATTGCGTGCTGGAAGTGATGACGCGCCCGTTAATGGTGTGCCGTTCTCCCTCGCAGTAATTTTCGTAAACCAGCGAGTCTTTGGCAATTGATACATGCAACTCAAGGGTATAGATACTGTCCCTGCCGAGTTTGGTCTTGTATTGGGCGGTTGCCACGGTGTCGTTGTAGAACGATTTGCCCTGCCATACATAGGGCAGAGAGCACGCACAGATATGGACCACTTCGGTGGGGAAATGGTAATCTGTTTGGTTGACGGTCAGTTCCAGCCGGTAAATACTGTCGCACCCGAACTGGTTTTTGCAACTGTCGAAGTAGGTGCCTGTTTCGGAGAGCGTCCACGCTGCCCCGTTCTTGTGCCAGGTGTATGTCTCGCCTGCGTTGATAACTTTTGTTTCGGACTGGTAGAAGGCGGAGTGATAACTGACAATGTGCCGTATGATACTGTCGCAACCGGTAATATGTGATTTTGTTGTTTCGTTATAAACACCGGATTGGGTGATGGCTTTGCCGTTGATATATAGGCTGTCTCCCGGGCATAACTGGTGCAGGACATCGGTAGTAGCGACATTGTAGAAGGACAGATTGATTTTAATGAAGTTATAACATCCTTCTTCGGTGTACATCGTGTCACGGTAGGTGCCGGGTTGGGTGTATCTCTTGCCGTACAGCGAATAGGTGTCACCCGGGCAAATCTGTGCGTTGATAACGGTTGAATCCATCGGATTGACAATCAGCACGAGTTGGTAGATAGAGTCTCGTCCGTCTTGGGTGTAGTAAGAAGCGGTGTGTACGCCTCCTTCCGTGAGGTATTTATTCTGCCAGAAATATGGCAACTGATTTTCGCATATTTCTGCTTCCGTACTGAAGAAATAGCTCTTACTCTTCTTGAGATATACCTGATAGATACTATCGCAGCCATATTGTTGGGTGGTAAGACTGTCGTAGAAATAACCTTCGTGCGTCAGTTCTTTGCCATGCCAAATAATAGGCAGTTCACTATCTTCTATGAAAGAGAGGGTCTCGTTAAAGAGGTATTGTGGGGCGTAATTGACGATGCAACGTATGGTGCTGTCACAGCCGTTTTCCTTAAATAAATGGTTGAGATATACACCGGGCTCGGTAATCACTTGGGTGCCGAAACTGTAACTGCTCCCCTTACAAATAGATTGCGTGAACGAAGAGAAAGAAGAGGGCAGGGTGTCGATGCGAAGTTTATATACGGAGTCAAGACCGTATGCCGTTTTACAACTGTCCCAATAGATGCCGGCGGAGTGCAGGTTGCGGTTGTGCCACGGATACGGGAACTCGCGGGCGCAAAGAGCCACGCTGTCGTATTGGAAGAAAGAGTGCTCCACTACCAGCCGCATACTGTAATAAACGCTATCGCACCCCCCTTGGGTCCGCGCGGTGTCGTAATACAACCCTTCTACGGTGTATTCCTTGCCGTGCCACGTAACGCTTTGACCCTCCAGGCAGTGCAGGAGTTCCTGCTTGGCTGTCGTAACGGACGTGAAACTGACCACATACTGGGTCACGCTGTCGCAGCCGCACCGGCTCATCATGGTATCGGTGTAGGTGCCCGATGACGTGTAGTCCTTGCCATGCAAGGTAAAGATGTCACCTTCGCACAGGCGGAAAGTCCGTATGTTGTTGTATGCCGAATCAATATAGACGGTCATCTTATACACCGAATCCTGTTTATAGATAGTTTTCAGACTGTCCCAATAGATGCCGGGTTTGTTGATGCTTTGTCCCCGCCAGATCAGCGGCAGTTTATTGGAGCAGACGTGTGTGGAGTCCTCTTTGTAGAACGGATGTTCCGTCAGCAGTTGCAGGGTAAAGATGATACTGTCGCAAGCATGGTCGCTATCGTAAATACGCGTTGTCCGGAGCGTGTCGAAATACGTGCCGGCTTTATCCAGTACATGTCCTCGCCAGGTATAGGTTGAGCCTTCTCCGATATGTATGGTTTCACGCTGTTGCACTACGGCTTTGGAGAAATTGACGATATAGGTAATGAGGCTGTCACAGCCGCTTTCCGATTGCAGCGTATGGGAATAAATCCCCGATGTGGTAACTTTCTTGCCGTTGAGTTCGAAATAGTCGCCATAGCAAAGATTTCTATACACGGTGTCCCGGTAGGCACTGTCGATATAGAGGGTTAGTTTGAATATAGAGTCAAGTTTATAGACTGTTTTCAGACTATCCCAATAAACACCCGGTTCGTTGATAGCTTTTCCGTGCCAGGAATATGGCAGGAGGTTGGTACAGGTGTGTCGTATTTCTTCTTTATAGTACGGTTCCGCGTAGATAATGCGTAAACGGTATATACTGTCGCAGTTATAGACGTTTTTGCAACTGTCGTAGTAAACGCCGGCAGTGTCGTAAACGATATCGTTATGGTGACCTTTCCAGATATAGGAGTCTTGACGGCGTATATAGACGGAGTCGTAGTGGAAGAAACTGGGTTTATAGACAATATGATAGCGGATCACGCTGTCGCATTGGCAATTGCCATAGACAACGGTGTCGGTAAAGTCTCCGGTTGTGGTGAAAACCTTGCCTGTAGGCGTTTCTACACGAATTTCGTCTCCCGGACAGTACTGGTCATAGTTGTTCCAAGGCGAATAGAGCGTAGGAATAACGTTGATGTGCAGATAAACCAGACTGTCGCAGCCGTAACGGTTGGTAAAGAGAACTCTGTAATCACCGGATTGGCGGCTCGCGAACTTCTGCCCGTTGGTGTAGGTAAACGGCAGTTTGGATTCGCACACGGATACGGTATCTTTGGTCGTGTCCGGATAGGCCTGGAAGATAACGAAATTGTGCAGACTGTCGTTAAGCAGCAGTTCGGGGTGCGTCTTGGACGGCATCCAGTTGTTATAGCGTCCGGGTTGGTTGTAAAGCCTGCCGTCTATCCACTTCTCGCTGTTCACGCAAAGCGGGATAGAGTCTAATTCGGAGCAGCGGTCGGTGATGAGCAAGCGGTAGCGGAAAATACTGTCACACCCGCCGGTGATGGGTACAAAATCATCTGAGCCCACGGTGTAGTGCGGTTCTACCGGCAAGGTATGGCGCATGGTATCGCAGATGGTGGTGTCCAGATAATTGCAATGCCACTCGTATTTTTTGCCCTTACTGTCGTACCAAATGGCAGGGAAGACATCGTTGGTATCGTTGCAGATAATGACCAACGAGTCGTGTATCCACGCAGGCGAGTGCTTAACAATAACCTCGTATGTGGAGTCACAGCCTGTTTTGGTGCGGTGACGGTCGTAGTAAGAACCTTCTTCGTGCAGTACCATCAGTTTACCTTCCTTATCGTAGTGACCTGTCCACTCAAAATACTCGTTGGAGCACAACGTGATATACTCGCGAGCATAGAAAGGCGCTTGGAAACTGAAGTGATAATGCAGAATAGAGTCTCCACCCAAGATAGTTTTGAGCGTATCGTTGCGGTCGCAGTTCTCACGGATAACTTCCTTGTGGAACATTGCCGTATCGCCTTGACAACGGGTGATATTGCGGTCGAGGTCGTATTTGGTGACAAGACGCAATTCCAGGATACTGTCGCAACCATAGCGGTTAATAAGCGTGTCCTGGTAGATGCTGTCAATCACATAGACGCTGTCGCGCCAGTGAACGGGGTCGCCGGCGTAGTGCTGAATGGTTACCGTGTTGAAATCTCTGTCGCGAGGGATAAAACGGTACACGACTATACTGTCGCAACCGTCTGCGTTGGTGAATGTTTGGGTAAAGGTCTTCTGCGTGTAATAATAGGTTCCTCCTTTTTTAGGCCAAACGAAACCTTGGTTGCTGCAGAAATACTCGGTATGGGTAGTCTCCTGCGACGGTTGAGGTACAACCAGATGCAGATAATAGGTGCTGTCGCAGCCGAGATGGTCGATATATTTCTTGGTGTAGTCGCCGGCTTGGGTGAATTTTAATCCTTGCCAGGTGAATTGCTTGAGTTGGTTTTTACAAACCGGTATGGTGTCTCTTTGTGCGAACGCCTGGTGCTTGTAGATATAGATTTGGAACACGCTGTCGTACCCCTGAGTGGTCTTCAGACTGTCCCAATAAATACCTTCCTCGCTCAAGGTCTTGCCGTGCCATACAATGCTGTTGCCTTCACATATTTCCTGTGTTTCTATTTGTCTGAAACTCTCCGCCCAGATAATGGTGAGGTGAAGAATACTGTCGCAGCCGGTTGTAGAGGGAATGGTGTCGTAGTAGGTGCCGGGTGCGTCGTACCATATACCGCGTATTTCCACCTTGGAGCCCTTGCGTAACTCTATAGTGCGGTCAATCATCGTGTTGTGAACGGTCAGATTGAGAGTATAAATGGTATCGACTATGAACAACTTGTCATGCGCGTCCACATCAGCGGGGTCGTGCGGCTGAAAAGTTTGAGAGGTGACCGTGTCGTTATGCGTGCCGGTTGTATAGAGGTACTTCGTTCTCCAGTGTACGGGGAGTTGGTCACTGCAAGCCTCTTGATACTCCTCGGGCTGCACGCGGAATTCGGAGTGGATGGTGTCCACGATGGTCTCGGAGGTTTGCGCCATAGAGGGCAGACCTGCTGTTGCAAATACCAGTAGAAATATATATCGCCAATTTTTCATAATCTTGTTTTTTAGTTTACGCATTCATATCAGTTTCCGTAGCATTGGCAACCTTTGTGCCAAGTAGCAGTACTGCTCCAACTGCCTCCGATTAAATAGGTCAATTTAATGCCGACAAAGAAAGGCACCATTCGTCTGCCTTCGGATTTTGTGGACATATAATAGGGGTTCATTCGTGCATCACAAACATCGGCTTCCGCTTTGGCTGCATCAATCATATTCATTCCGCAGACGGAAACAGGGTCCAAGAGATCATCGGGAATGACGCTGCGGAGTCCGTATTCCGCATACACGCCGATTTTGAGCATGTGGCAAACGGTGCTTTTGGTATCCATCGTGCTCAATAAGTCGTAGCCTATCTCTCCAATCAGCGATATTTGTGTCCGCATCTTGAAATCGTATTTTTTGTTTGGACAGGGATAGTTGGTATAATAACCCCAATTGCCGAACACGGCATCGGGTCCCTCTTGGTATCTGTCATATTGGGCTTTCAAATCAAAATCTCCTCCGGACGTAATGGTGGACCCGACTGAAAAACCGAATTTAAAGCCGGCACCTACGTAGAAACCGTTGTTGTAGTATCCAGCCATGAGGGGTATATCGACGGTTCGCATCTCCTGCTTATCCTCTTGACGGATAGTGTACCGGTAGAAATTGACTTTTTGGTTTTGGTCGTCCAAACCGCCAAACGGAGTATTAAAATCATATTCTCCGATTTTGGATCTGGATTTTTCCTGCATGTACTGAACACCTACACTTACCCAGGCATTGTGCATACGGAATTCGTAGCCGGCACCCAATAAATAGCCCAAGTCGCCACGGGTGGAGGCCTCCGGTATGTTTTGACTCAATGATGTGTACCCGCCACCGACAGAGATGTAGCCAAAGTGGTAGTCTCCGTAGCCGACTCCGCTTCTATAGCGTGCGTGGACCATTAGTGGACATAAAATCAATAGCATCAATGATAATTTTCTCATACTTCAAAAAAATATATTTCAAACGCGCAAAATTACAATTTTTTTTTAAAATACGCAAATAAATATACTTATATTTATGTTTTTTTCATACATTTTTTTGATATTCATGATGTTTTTTGTATTTTTGCGTGGTTTTTTTGTGTTGAAATTAAAAATATACTTTATATGGATAGCAAATATAATCCTACAGACATCGAAGCCAAGTGGTATCAGTATTGGCTTGACAACAAACTTTTTCACAGTGAGCCTGACGGTCGTGAGCCTTTTACGGTGGTTATTCCTCCTCCCAATGTGACCGGTGTGCTGCATATGGGTCATGTGCTGAACGAGACGATACAGGATGTGCTGGTACGGCGTGCCCGTCTGGAGGGCAAGAATGCGTGTTGGGTTCCCGGCACGGACCATGCTTCGATTGCTACGGAAGCCAAAGTAATCAAACGCCTCAAAGAACAGGGAATTAACAAGAGCGATTTGACCCGTGAGGAGTTTCTGAAGCATGCTTGGGATTGGACCGATGAACACGGAGGAATTATCCTCAAACAGTTGCGTAAATTGGGTTGCTCATGCGACTGGGACCGTACCTCATTCACTATGGACGAAAAACGCTCCAAAGCGGTTATTAAAGTCTTTTGTGACCTTTATAAGAAGGGATTGATATACAGAGGGCTAAGAATGGTAAACTGGGACCCGGAACGCCAGACGGCTTTGAGTGATGAGGAGGTGATTTATCACGATGAACACAGCAAATTTTATTACCTTCGCTACAAGGTGGTTGAGCCCGGTGTGACCAACCCCGAAACAGGTGCCGATTATGCCATTGTTGCTACCACTCGTCCTGAGACAATTTTTGGCGATATAGCCGTTTGTATCAACCCCAAAGAGGAGAAAAATCAATGGTTGAAAGGCAAGCATGT
>JAKSMY010000023.1 GCA_024400275.1 Paludibacteraceae bacterium
TTTTGTACTTCACTTCTGTAGAACTGATTTCCACGATTTTAACTTCCAATTTCTCGGATTTAGTTGTGATAATCACATCTGCGCAGAAGGCAGAGATAGTGAACAGAGTGGTTAATAGTGTAAAAAGAACTTTTTTCATAGGACTAATAGTCTTTTGTTTTGCCTACTCACTTATGGCATTTCGGCATACTCCGTTATTGTTTTATTGAGATATATACAACAAAAAAGCGTGAACTTTCGCTCGCTTCATTTGATTTTCTGAGGTCTTCGACTACCTGTATCTACTCAAATGTACGCACAAAAACTCACGCGTTGCGTGAGCGTGCAAAACCGTACTTGAGTAGATTTTTGAAATTGTCGAAGTTTCAGAAAATCAAGTTGGGCTTACTACGCTATTTTTTACTATGTCTTTGCAGGGTCATGCCCTGCGGATGGGGTTAATTTTCTTTATTCTTATTAATTTACTCTTTCGTAAATAATTGTTTATGTGTTCCAACATTCAAAAGCAATAATGTCATCTTCCTATCATTCTGTTGCCAAATAAGTAACCAATCTTCTTCAATATGACATTCCATACAACCTTCCCACTCATCATGAAGCATGTGAGGCTTGTAAGATGCAGGAACTTTTCCCATCCGCTTACAACGACGGGCAGAAACAATGAACTCAGGAGCATACTTAATTTGATACATTACCCTACAATTTTAATAAGTTCGTCCACAGAGTCAACGTCATACACTTGGCCAAATGCCACTTGTGCTAACGCACGATCCATACTACTTTGTTTGATTGCATCAAAACCAAGGGCTTTAACAATAGCCATGAACTTCTTTACCTCAATATGGGGTACATTAACCAATATGGGATCACAATTAGGCATAGTTGTTACCATACTTATCTCCTTTCATTTTGCGTTTTATGACGCAAAAGTACAAAAAAAATTTAATATATGCAAATAATTTTACATTTTGCATGAAAAATAGTTCATCTTTCATACTCCATCAGTGAGCGCAGCGAATGGTCTATACTCTAAAATCTAAACTAAAAATACTTCTTTCAACTTTAAACTTTCAACTTTAAACTAAAAAAATTTTGCATACATCAAATTTTTTTTGTACCTTTGCAGTCCGTTTTGAATTATGTGTACTACGATGAAAAATTTTGTTGACGAATTACGTTGGCGCGGAATGTTACAGGATATGATTCCGGGCACCGAAGAACAACTGCAAAAAGAAATGACAACAGCCTATCTGGGCATTGACCCTACGGCTGATAGTTTGCATATCGGACACCTGTGCGGTATCATGATGCTGCGTCATTTGCAGCGGTGCGGGCATAAACCTATCGCTTTATTGGGCGGTGCAACCGGCATGATTGGCGACCCCAGCGGCAAAAGTGCCGAACGTAACCTGCTGGACGAACAAACGCTCAACCACAACGTAGCGTGCATCAAAAAACAGTTGGAGAAATTCCTTGACTTTAACGGCAAAGAACCCAACGCTGCCGAACTGGTGAATAACTACGAGTGGATGAAGGATTTCACCTTCATAGATTTCGCGCGTAATATAGGTAAGCTCATCACCGTCAATTATATGATGGCAAAAGATAGCGTCAAAAAACGTTTCAATGGTGAGTTCAACTGCGGCATGAGTTTCACCGAGTTCACCTATCAGTTGCTGCAAGGTTATGATTTCTACTACCTGAACGCCCATAAAGGCTGCAAACTGCAAATGGGCGGAAGCGACCAATGGGGCAATATAACCACCGGTATGGAACTCATCAAGAAAATGACCGGCAACGAGGCATACGCCCTCACCTGCCCTCTCATCACCAAAGCCGACGGTAAGAAATTCGGTAAGACCGAACAAGGCAATATATGGCTCAGCCGTGACTATACCAGCCCTTATAAGTTCTATCAGTTCTGGCTGAATGTGAGCGACGAAGATGCCAAACGATACATCAAAATCTTCACCAGTCTGGAAAAAGACGAGATAGATGCTCTGATTACCGAGCATGATGCTGCACCGCACCTGCGTGTTCTGCAAAAACGTCTTGCCGAAGAAGTGACTGTTATGGTACATAGTCGTGAGGACTACGAGCAAGCCGTGGAAGCCACCAATATACTGTTTGGCAAAGCCACCAAAGAAGCCTTGGAGAAACTGGACGAACAGACTTTCCTGCAAGTATTCGAAGGCGTACAGCAATTCAAAATCAGCAAAGCCGAATTGGAAGCAGGTATTCCCCCGCTGGATTTACTGGCAGAGAAAACACAGATTTTCCCCAGCAAAGGCGAAGCCCGGAAGATGATTCAGGCGAACGGCTTTTCGATGAACAAGGAAAAACTGACTGACCCGCAAACGCCCATTGACAGTGCCGCCTTGATTGACAGTAAGTATATCCTGTTCCAAAAAGGCAAGAAAGACTATTTCTTGGTGGTGGCTGAATAAAAAAGTACTTTTTTCGCAAAAAAGTGCAAAAAAATTTGGTCATGTCAAAAAAAAGCAGTACCTTTGCAGTCGGTTTTGTGATGGAACTCCCAAAACCTCATGGGATAAATCGACGAGAAACCTGTTTCGAGTCGAAGAGGAGGAAGAATAGAGCGACCTAATTCGCAGCGCGAATTCTTTTGAGCGAGATTTCTTCCGACGATGCCTAATCGTATATCGGTAGTACATCAGATTTTGGTTCTGAGGGGCGAGGTTCGACTCCTCGTTAGGCAACAAGCCCGACTAAGGGCTTTTTATATGTTTAATGATAAGTACGGTCGCAAGACCCGAATAAAGTAACAACAAAATGAAAACATTTGAACTGACCGGTACTCTTCGTAGCGAGTACGGAAAAAAAGCTGCAAAGGCTCTTCGTAAACAAGATCTCGTTCCCTGCAATCTTTATGGTATGGGAGACAACATCACTTTTACCGTCACCACATCTGACGTACGTAAACTGATTTACACCCCCGACACAATGGTCGTTGCTCTGACCGTTGGCGATGTCACAAAAATGGCTGTGGTAAAAGAAATGCAATTCCATCCAATCAGTGGTAATTGCTTGCATATTGATTTCTTGGAGGTTAACGACAAGAAACCTGTTACCGTAGAAATTCCTATTTCCTTGACCGGTCACGCAGAAGGTGTGAAAGCCGGCGGTAAACTCAGCCTTGAGATGCGTAAACTGAAAGTGAACGGCCTTTATACCGATATTCCCGAGCGCGTAGTGGTTGATGTAACTGCTCTTGGTTTAGGTAAGAAATTGTTCGTTAGCGACGTGACCGTTGACAAATGCACTCTCAAGAGCGTAAAAGAGGCTATCGTTGCACAAGTTAAAGCTACCCGCAACAGCAGTGCAGAGGCTGCAAGCGAAGCTGCTGAATAAGTATGAGTAAGTTCCTAATCGTCGGGTTAGGCAATATCGGAGACGAGTACCGTAACACCCGACACAACATAGGATTTCGCATGTTGGACGCTTTTGCCGAAGCGTCCAACATTGCTTTTGAAGACAAGCGTTACGGATTTGTCGGAAAAGGACGTATCAAAAATGCCGAAATCGTACTGCTCAAACCCAGCACATTCATGAACCTAAGCGGCAACGCCGTCCGCTATTGGATGAACGAGGAGAAAATACCATTGGAGAACCTGCTGGTACTGGTTGATGACCTTAACCTACCTTTCGGCACTATTCGAATCCGTAAACAAGGCAGCAACGGTGGGCACAATGGCTTGGGACATATACAACAAGTGCTATGCAGCGAAAACTACGCGCGCGTACGGTTTGGTATAGGGAACGCGTACGCGCGAGGAGCACAGATAAATTTTGTACTCGGTCAGTGGACTGACGAGGAAGAAAAAGTTATGCCTGACAGGCTGACTGTCGTCAAGGACATTATTCCCTCTTTTTGCTTACAGGGAATAGACAGAACAATGAATCTATTTAACGGAAAATAGTTTAACAATCAACAACCATGAAGAAGATTTGGCAACATCCGTGGACGGTTGGAGTAAGCAACCTCGTACTCATCTTTGTTATTTACACGCTCAGTCGTCTCTTTTTTTATTGGGTCAACATAGACATTTATCCCGATGTCTCTTTCCGCCATCTGTTGGAGATGGTGGTGGGGGGAATGCGCTTTGATGTAACAGCCATCTTTTACCTCAACTCGGTGTATATGTTCCTTATGTGGGCTCCGTTCCCTTGGTCATGGCGCACCAATCAAACGTACCAAAAAGTGGCACAATGGTTCTATTGGGTGCCCAATATTCTCGGTATCTTGGTCAACTCCGTAGATACGGTTTATGTACGTTTCTCTGACCGACGCACCACGATGGCTTTCTTCAGCGAGTTTGAGAATGACGATAACTTGACCTCTATTTTCTTCACCTCGATGGTGCAGTATTGGTACGTGACATTGTTCACGCTCGCCATTATTGCCATCCTTATCCTGCTGACACGCAAGCCGAAACCGCTGCCAACTGTCAACTGTCAACTGTCAACTGTCAACTATTACCTGACCGAGACTATCCTTCTCTGCGTCAGCGTCTATTTCGTTATCATCGGTATCCGTAGCGGTTTTGGAGCATTCACACGTCCAATCACACTCAGTAATGCCCTGCAATACACCAATCGCCCCTGCGAAACGAACATTGTGCTCAATACGCCTTTCTGCCTGATGCGCTCTTCGGAAGGCGACGTTTACAAAAATCCGAAATACTTTGCAGAGGACGATATGGCACGTATTTATTCCCCTATTCATCGGGAAAAAGCACAAGGTTGTCCGTCCGATGCCAACACCAAGAACGTAGTAGTTTTTATTCTTGAGTCGTTCTCAAAAGAAAACATCGGTTTCTATAACCACGACCTTGACAACGGGCAATACACCGGCTATACACCTTTTTTAGATTCGTTGCTTACTTTCAGCACCACCTATGCCAAATCGTTTTCCACCGGACGCAAATCAATTGATGCCATGCCCAGTATATTGGCTTCTATTCCACGATTTGGCTCTCCTTATATTCTCACTCCCTACTCCACCAACAACGTGATGTCTATCGCTTCTTGCCTCAACGGCAAAGGATACGCCACCGCTTTCTTTCACGGTGCGCCTAACGGAAGTATGGGATTTTTGGCTTTCTCTCGCTCGTGTGGTTTCAGCACGTATTACGGAAAAGACGAATACAACAATAATGCCGACTACGATGGCTATTGGGCAATCTGGGACGAGGAGTTTCTGCAATATATGGGACGCACAATGAGCGCTATGCCCCAACCTTTTATGACTGCTGTCTTCACCGCCACCAGTCACCATCCTTTCCAAGTTCCGGAAAGATATATAGGTGTTTTTTCGGAGGGGACACAGCCTATCCATCGCTGTATCGGATACACCGACAATGCCCTTCGTCGGTTCTTCAACTATGCCAAAGAGCAGGATTGGTATCAGAATACACTCTTTGTCTTTACCGCCGACCACACCAATTCGCTCACGCATGACGAATACACCAACGACAAAGGCGGATTTGAAGTACCTATTATTTTCTTTGACCCGGCGGCAGATTCAGCGCGTTACGAAACACAAATTCCCGTTTCGCATGTTGATATAATGCCTTCCGTACTGTCCTATTTAGGATTTGACCTGCCCTACGTCGCTTTTGGAGAAGATGTATTGATGCAGCAGCCGGAACATAAGTACGTGGTTAATTTCAATGACCCGCTTTATCAATGTTTCTCAGACCATCTGCTTATTCAGTTTGACGGCAAGCAACTAACGCACATCTACGATTACCAACAGGACCGCCTGCTGCAACAGGACCTCTTAAACCAAATGGAAAATGATAATGAGGTACAGGACATGCTGCAATATACGAAGGCATATTTGCAACAGTATTTCTCGCGCATGATTGATAATCAACTGACTATAGAATAAATCGATGCCAACAAGAGCCGATAAATATCTCTTTGCTATGCGAATCTACAAGACACGCGCAGTGGCGGCTGATGCGTGCAAAGTAGGGCGTATCACAATGAATGGACAGCCCGTCAAAGCGTCTCGCACACTCGAAATAGGCAATAAATTCTCCGTCCGAAAGGGTCCCATCACCTACACGTACGAGATCCTAAAACTCAGCGAGAACCGTCTTGGGGCCAAACTGGTGCCTGAGTACTTGCGGGACATTACCGCCAAGGACCAGTTGGAACTGCTTGAGTTGGCCAAGTTGGCAGGACAAAGCGGCAGAGACCGGGGCACCGGCCGCCCCACCAAGAAAGACCGCCGCGAAATAGAACAGTTCATGAGCGACGACTATTTGGACGAAATAGACATTATAGACGACCTCGAATAATCGAATAATCGAAACAACAATGAAAAGCAAAAAAGACAACATCGCCGAATACATCCTCTACTTATGGCAGTTGGAGGACTACTTGCGTGCCTTTCCCGAGCAGGCTATGTCCAACACCGAACTGATGGAAATAGCCGACATGATGCACACCGAAGGTATCATGGAAGGCGGACATTTGCAGTTAGCACAAAACGCACTTGATGAGTTGGAAGATTTACATAACGAACTGGCAGAGACCGAAGCCCCCTATCGTGCGGCTATCCTGCATTTGGAACCAAGACTGAATATACTCAAAGCCAAAACCGACAACCCGATGATGAGCGACGTGGAAGCATGTCTCACTCTACTCTACCAAGTCATGATGTTGCGTCTGAAAAAGCAGCCTATCTCACCAGAGACGGAAGAAGTGGTCAAAGACGCAACACAACTAATGCGTTTTCTGAGCAAAACCTATTACGATGACAACCAAGCAGCGATTTGAACATATCCTTGATTGGTTTTCTGCCAACGCCCAATCTGCCGAAAGCGAACTGATTTACAACAACCCTTTCGAATTGTTGGTTGCAGTCATGCTTTCCGCCCAATGTACGGATAAGCGTGTCAATCTGGTCACGCCTGCCTTATTTTCCGCCTATCCATCGGCAAAAGCATTGGCACAAGCATCGGTGGAGGACATCTTTTCCTTCATTCGCTCGGTCAGTTATCCTAATGCCAAAGCCGAACATCTCTCCGGCATGGCAAAGCGATTGGTGGAGGTGTACAACGGCGAAGTGCCGGACAATATAGACGACTTGCAATCACTCCCGGGCGTTGGACGCAAGACTGCCAATGTGATTTGTGCCGTTATCTGGAACCAACCCACCATGGCGGTCGATACACATATTTTCCGTGTGGCTGAGCGTCTGGGACTGACCACGAACAGCAAAAACCCCTTGCAGACAGAACGCCAAATGACCAAATATATACCCGCCCAACTGATTCCTAAAGCGCACCATTGGTTCCTGCTGCACGGCAGATATATCTGTCAGGCACGCAAGCCTCAATGTGACCGCTGCGGGCTGTCTGCATATTGCCGCTATCACACGAGATCTTTGCGGTAGTATAGCGGTAGTAGAGGCTATTGTTAAGCATTTATTATACATTAAATATGAACACATTAAAACGTTATTTTATTGCGACTCGTCCGTGGTCTTTTTCGGTCAGCGTTACACCTGTATGGCTGACGTGCGAGTACATGCGGTACATCAACCCTAATGCCGGTCTCGGATTTGGTCTTTGGGCTATTATCGGCATTGTTCTTTTTCATGCTGCCAGTAATTTATTCTCCGATTATTTTGATTACAAAAAAGGTGTAGATACCGACCCCTCTGTCGGTTCGCCTACTATCACCGGCGGATTATTAACGGCAAGGCAGACCCTCATCTATGCTTGGGTATTGCTTATTCTCGCCACTATCAATGGCTTTGTTATGACCTATTTTACAGGCTGGCCCTTGCTCATTATCGGGGGAATAGGTGCTTTGCTTATCATTCTCTACCCTTGGCTCAAATACCACGCACTCGGCGACTTGGATATTTTCCTTACGTTCGGTATTCTTCCTACTTTGGGAACGGCATTCGTTATGACCGGACAGATTCTTTGGTCATCGCTTTGGATTACGCTCTCCTTTGCCACCATCACAGTTGCCGTGCTGCACGCCAACAACACCCGAGACTGCGGCAGGGACGGCAATGCACATATTTATACTTTTGCAATGCTGATTGGACCCAAGGCCTGCCAGTGGGTGTACTACATTGAAGTGTGGTTGCCGCTTGTTTGGGTACTATTCTGCGTTTGTGCCGGTCAACTGCCATGGCCTGTACTGGTGGCATCGGCGTTGGCTTCGGTGATTGCCTTCCGTAACACCAAAGTAATGCAACAACTCACACAAGGCGGTAAGATTGATAATTTGGACCAAATGACAGCGCAACATCAGTTAGTTAATTTGGTACTTGTCGTCCTTGCCTTTGTAGCAATACGTATATTATGATAGCCTTTTTCATTGCTTTTGTTCTTTGGACGCTGATGTTCAGCCCTTGGACAGCCCCCTATCTGCCCTTCTGGCCTTGTATGGTCGGGTCTGCTGTCATTCTGATTGGTTTAACGTTATACAACGGAAGAAAAGAGATTAAGGAACATCTGTCAGTGCCTCTAAGACAATGGTTGATAGACATCGCATTGGGAATAGGCATTGCCGTTGCTTTGTGGGGTATTTTCTGGATAGGCGATAAGGTCAGCCAGTGGATATTCCCGTCCTTTGCTCGGCAACAGGTAGATGGTATTTACGGCATCAAAGACGGTATAAATCCGGTCTTGTTATCATGTTTATTACTGCTAATCATCGGTCCGGCAGAGGAACTCTTTTGGCGAGGATATATTCAGCAGACATTGATGACGCATTTTCAACAGACCGCACACCCAGTGTGGACAGCAGCCCTCGTTGCCGTTGCAGCATATACGTTAGTGCATATTTTCTCACTTAATTTTATGCTCATCATGGCGGCACTTGTTTGTGGCGTTGTGTGGGGAGGTCTGTACTTGCTTTGTTCTAAACATTTCCCTGCTATTCTTATCAGTCATGCCCTTTGGGACGCTGCCGTTTTTGTGTGGTTTCCTATTCTATAATTAAGTTTGTTTATGAAGATTCGGATTGTCACATTAGGCTGCAAACTCAATTTTGCCGAATCGAGTGCGCTGATGAATACCTTGATAGCCAAGGGGCATACTCGTGCCAAACAAGGCGAAAAAGCAGATGTGGTAATCGTTAATACATGCACCGTAACGGATACGGCTGACCATAAAGACCGACAAGCCATTCATCGTGTCAAAAGGGAAAATCCAAATGCCCAAATCATTGTTACAGGCTGCTACGCACGACTCAAACCCAACGAAATAGCCAATATGATTGAGGTTAATCACGTGCTGCCCAAACGGGACGATATTTTTCAACCGGCTTTTTCACGAGACGACCGTACACGCTGTTTCCTTAAGGTACAAGACGGCTGCAACTATTTCTGCACGTACTGCACCATACCCTTTGCGCGGGGACGTTCACGCAACCCTTATATAAAAGACATCGTAGCGCAGGCACAACAGGCGCTGGCAGAAGGTGCCAAAGAGATTATTCTCACAGGGGTCAACATAGGCGATTTCGGACGCAGCACAGGAGAATCTTTTATCGACCTCTTGCACGCTTTGGACAATCTGCAATCTGCAACCTGCAACCTGCAATCTGACTATCGTATTCGTATCTCCAGTTGTGAGCCCAACCTATTGACAGACGAGATTATTGACTTTGTGGCGCATAGTCGCCACTTTGCACCGCATTTTCATATACCCCTGCAATCCGGCAATAACGAGGTACTGAAAATCATGCACCGTCACTACACACGTGAATTGTTCCAAGAACGCATCGAGCACATCAAAGCCGTTATGCCCAATGCTTTTATCGGAGTGGATTGTATGGTAGGTGTACGAGGCGAGACACAAGAGCGATTTGACGATTATGTGCAGTTTATCTTTGCCCTACCCGTTAGTCAATTGCATGTGTTTACCTACTCCGAACGTGCCAATACACGTATGCTTGAGATGGATTTATATGTGGTGCCACAGCACGAACGCGAACGTCGCAGTAAGGTCTTGCACACGATTTCCGAACATAAACTTGCCGATTTTTATGCCCAACACAAAGGACAAACTATGACTGTCCTTTGGGAAAGCAAGAAAGATGGTGACAAAATGTATGGTTTCAGCGAGAACTACATCAAAGTAGCAGGACCGTACGACAGAACCAAAATCAACACCTTTGAGCAAATCACCTACTAACATCTGACTTTCGACTTACAAAACAAAAATAGTGCAATAACTAAATTTAGCATCTTTGCGGGCGAAAAATTGAAAAACGGGTCCCCTATGCTCCACAAAAATGTTGTTAACAAAATCATCATAAACACGTTATTTACACATTTTTAGTATAAATGTCATCTGTTCGCCTAAATTCCAAACTTTTTTTTGCATATATCATTTATTTTTTGTATCTTTGCACGCGAAAAAAGATATTGATAAGATTATGCAGAAACTACCAATTATTACCGCCACGCTACTCGGAGTCACGCTCTTGACCGGTTGCGTACAAATGCCCCAGGAAAAACACAGTTCATGGGACATAATGACCATTCAAAAAGGCACGTACGTGATGCCTATTTATTACTCTGCCAAAATCAGCGGGAAGAACGATGCCAAAATACTACCGCAGATAAATGGCACTATCGTGGCTAAATGTGTGGAACAAGGAGATATAGTAACCAGAGGACAAGCCTTGTTCAAAATAGACTCTATCCCCTTCCTGTTATCCGTTCAGCAAGCCAAAGCCAACGTGGCTACCGCTACCGCCAATTTGAGCATTGCCAAATTGAATTACGAGAGCACACAGACACTATACCAAAAAGGTGTGGTTAGTGCATACGTGCTGGAAACAACCCAAAACGAATACGCCAGCGCACAAGCAGCCGTTAAAGTAGCAGAAGCACAATTGGCATTGGCATATAATGACCTGAACCACTGCACCATAGTCAGCCCTGTTAACGGCGTGGTGGGTACAATCAATTACTCGGTGGGCGATTTGGTCAGCCCGTCCCTGCAAGAACCGCTGACCGTAGTGAGCGATAACCACATAGCCGAAGCAGCGTTTGCACTCAACGAAACGCAATATATCGAGTTACTCTCTTACCGCGACGAGTTATTCAACGGTCAGTATAGTCAAGCCTTGCAGGCTCTGCCCGACGTGGAGTTGAAACTGAAAAGCGGTAAGATGTATCCGCACAAGGGACGTATTATATCGCTGTCCGGCGTGGTAGATGCCACCACCGGATCCGTAATCTGCAAAGCCGACTTCCCCAACGAAGAACGGACACTCACTTCCGGCATTAGCGGAACAGTGGTCATTCCTTCCAAATACGACAGCGTAATGGTAATCCCCAATACAGCCGTTAACCAACTACAGGATAAACTGCTTGCCTACGTGGTGCAACCGGATAGCACGGTTCGGACCACCATAATAGAGGCAGAATCCTTGAACGACGGAAAGAGTATGTTGGTCCTCAGCGGATTGAATGAAGGAGACCAAATAGTTACCATCGGAGTAAATAACTTGGTGGACGGAGAAAAAGTAATCTTCTAATCGCTAATCAGTTCGAACAATGAAAGAGAAACTATATTTTTTCGTGACCCATAAGGTGATGGCCGTCGTGATATCTATCCTGACCATTCTGGTAGGCGTAATAGCACTGACGACACTTCCTGTGGAACAATATCCGGACATTGCGCCCCCAACCATCTATGTCACCACTTCTTATACCGGAGCAGATGCCACCTCCGTACTCAAATCAGTGGTTATGCCCTTGGAAGAGAGTATCAACGGCGTGGAGCACATGACCTACATAACGTCCGAGACTACCTCAACGGGCGATGTGACTATCCAAGTATATTTTGAACAAGGTACGAACGCCGATATGGCTACGGTCAATGTGCAGAACCGCGTTCAAAAAGTGATGGGTCTGCTGCCGACCGAAGTAACCAAAGTGGGCGTACAAGTATATAAACGCCAAAACAGTACCCTGCAATTCGGTTCTATCGTGAGCCGAGACGGACGGTTCGACCAAGAGTTCCTTGCCAATTACTTGGACATAAACGTTATTCCTAAAATCAAACGTATCAACGGTGTCGGTTCGGTGAGTAACTTAGGAAACACCTACTCGCTGCGAATATGGCTTAAACCCGATGCTATGGCGCAGTATAACCTGCTGCCGTCCGATGTGTTTAACGCCATCAGCACACAGAGTTTGGTTTCTCCTGCCGGCTCCTTGGGCGAGAACTCGGAAAACACTTTCCTCTACACGATGGAATATCGCGGACGTTTGACGGAGATAAGCGAGTTTAACGATATCGTTATCCGCGCCCAAGAAGACGGCACACTGCTCAAACTGAGCGACGTGGCAGAAGTTAAACTTGGTGCAATCAGTTACACTTTCTCGTCCGAAGTAGATAAAGAACCCGGCGTAGTCTTCATGATTAGCCAAGTGTCCGGAGCCAACGCCACCGAGGTGAATGCCCAAATCGGACAACTGTACGAAGACATGAAAAGCGAACTGCCCCCCGGCGTGGAGTTCCAGATTATGCAAACAGCCGACGATTTTCTATTCGCTGCGATGCATAACGTGGTGGAAACACTGATTATAGCCATCTTGCTGGTTATTTTGGTGGTGTTCTTCTTCCTGCAAGATTTCAAAGCCACACTGATTCCCTCTATATCCATCATCGTATCTATGATAGGCACATTCGCGGTGGTCAAAGTAGCAGGGTTCTCACTGAATATACTTACCCTCTTTGCCCTTGTGCTGGCTATCGGAACGGTGGTAGATGACAGTATAGTGGTGGTGGAAGCCGTAATGGCAAAATTAGAGAACGGCTACAAATCTTCCCGTCTCGCCACAAGTGACGCGTTGCACGAAGTGTTCTCGGCAGTTATCAGTTGTACGTTAGTCTTTATGGCTGTGTTCCTGCCCGTAACTTTTATGCCGGGCACCAGTGGCGTTTTCTTTACACAGTTCGGCATAACGATAGCCACGTCCGTGGGCTTGAGCTGTATCAACGCCCTAACCCTGTGTCCCGCCTTGGCCGCCGTGTTAATGCGTCCCAAGCAGGAAGGGGAAGCGAAACATAAAGGTATAACGTATTACACCAAACTGGCATACAACGTTTCCTATTCGGCATTGGCCGATAAATACCTCGGTAGTATTCAGAAATACATGAAGAAACCTGCCATCTCGTGGTTCTTATTGGCGGCTGCTCTGGTTGTGATGGTGTGGGTAATGCGAACCACCCCGACCGAGTTGGTTCCGCAGGAAGACCAAGGTGTAATGTTGGTGGACGTTAAAGCCCCTGCCGGCTACACCCTCAAGCAAACGGAGGAAGTGGAAGGACGCATCGTGGACATCGTTCAACAATATGAGGAAGTGGAAAGCGTAGCCCGTATCTCAGGTTTCGGTATCTTAGGCGGTACCAATTACAATAACGGACTATTGCTGGTTCGCCTGAAAACCTGGGACGACCGCAAAGGCATGAGCCACAGCATCAACATGGTCATGTATCGCTTGATGTTAGACTGTGAGTGCATCAAAGAAGCCCAAGTCATTCCTTTGCAGATGCCGCAGATTCCGGGTTACGGTCAAGGAAACGCCATGGAACTGAAGGTGTTAGACCGACAAGGTATCGAAGTGGCTGACTTCGCCAAGAAAGTGCAACCCTTTATTCAGGCTATCCAGCAACGGAAAGAAGTAGGTGCCGTCTTCTGCGATTATGACGATTCATATCCTAAGTACAAAGTCGATATAGATGCCACCATCTGCGCCCGTGCAGGAGTGAGCCCTGCCGAAGTGCTGCAAACATTAGGCACTTATTGCGGTGGCTCGTACGTATCCGACTACAACCAATTCGGCAAATCCTATCGTGTAATGGTGCAAGCCCTGCCCGAATACCGCTTGGATCCTGCCGCCTTGGATAATATCTTTGTGCGCGTAGCCAACGGGAAGATGACTCCTATATCTCAATTTGTTACCCTGACGCCATCCAAAGGATCATCGGTAGAACGCCGGTTCAACCTCTACTCAACCATTACGCTGAATATCAACGCTGCCGGTGGCTACAGTTCGGGACAGGTGATGAAAGCCATTGAAGACGTTTATAACGAGCAGAAAATGTTCGCACAAGGCGTAGGATACGAATACGGCGGCATGAGCCGTGAAGAGGCCGCCAACGCCAAAAGCAATATGACCGTACTCATCTATGCAATCTGTATTCTGCTAATATACCTTATCTTGGCTTGCCTATACAACTCATGGTTTATTCCACTGGCGGTGCTTATGAGCGTTCCTTTCGGTCTGATGGGAGCGTTTGCCTGCACCAAATTAGTGGCACCGTTAGGTTTTACCAATAATATCTATTTGCAAACAGGTGTGATTATGCTAATCGGATTGCTGAGCAAGACGGCTATTTTGATTACTGAGTTTGCCGTACAAAAACGCAAGGAAGGTTTGAGTATATACGAAGCTGCCTTTGGTGCATGCCAAGATCGTTTCCGCCCTATTCTGATGACAGTAGCGACTATGATTATTGGCATGATACCGCTTATTATAGAAAGCGGTGCCGGCTGCGTAGGTAACCGTTCACTCGCCATCGGCGTAACTGGTGGCATGGCGGTAGGCACCATAGCATTGCTGTTTGTAGTGCCCGTGTTCTACATGGCTTTCCAAACATTGCATGAAAAATTTCAAGGAGAAGAATTAGAATGAAAAAAACAATAATCTTACTGGCAGCAGTGGGACTATGCTCTGCATGCTGCATCTATAAAAAATACGAGCCCAAACAAGATGTTCCTGACAATCTGTTGGGACAGAACTCGTATGTTCAGCAGGCAGATACAGTCAGCAATCTCGGTCAACTGCCGTGGACAAGCCTTTTCAGTGATGTACGTTTGCAGAACTTAGTCAAGCGCGTATTACAGCAGAACGCCGACATGAAGACGGCACATCTGGAAGTAGAGAAAATGCAAGCTTCCTTATTAGCCGCCAAATTGGCTTATGTGCCGTCCGTTCAACTGAATCCTACCTATAACTATCAATGGTGGGACAAGCCGTCAACGAGTTTACATTCTTATAACGTAGGCATAGGCGGCAGTTGGCAATTAGATATTTTCGGGCAACTCACCACCGCCAAACGCCGCACGGCTGCCCTGGTTGAGCAAGCCAAAGATTTTGAACAAGCCACCCAAGCCGAGTTGATTGCTTCCACCGTGTATGCTTACTACCAATTAACGTTATTGGACCAGCAACGTGATATTCTCCACCAAACCGATTCTATTTGGCAAGTGGGGCTGAAGATGCAAAGTGCCTTGATGGAAGCCGGCAAGAGCTACAGCACCGCCGTGGACCAAATGCGGGCATCTATTTATAATATTCACCTGCAACAGTTGGATATACAGCGTGCCATTGAACAGACCGAGCACTCTATCTGCTTACTTCTTCACGAGACACCCCATTCGATTGAACGCTGCAAATTGATAGACTTCCAGATACCGGAAGTGGTCGGCATAGGCGTGCCTGCTGCCCTATTACATAACCGCCCTGATGTTAGAGCCGCCGAACGGAGTGTGGAAGCTGCTTTCTACGGCACCCGTGGCGCGTATGCCGCTATCTTTCCTAATATAACAATCTCGGGCAACTTTGGACTGACAGATTTTGACCCGGTCGGCATGGCGGCTTCGGTTGTGGCATCATTTTTGCAACCGATTTTTGCACAAGGCAAGTTGCACGCTAATCTCAAAATAGCAAAAGCAGACCAGGAAGAAGCACGACTGGCATTTGAAAAGAAAGTGCTGCAAGCCGGCGTGGAAGTGAACGAAGCACTTATGGATTGTCAAATATCAAAACAAAAAGTAAGCCTCTTCAACAACCAAATCCAATCCCTCCTCTCGGCAACAGACGGGACTCATAGTTTGATGGAGCAAGGTAAAGCCACCTATCTGGAAGTGATAACTGCCCAAGAAGCATTGCTCAATGCCCAATTGCAACAAGCCTCTAACTATTTTGAAACTATCAACAGCGTTCTAAACCTATACATAGCTTTAGGCGGAAAATAATAAACAACAAAATATGAAAAAGAATTTATTCATCGTCATTGTATCGTTATTCTCGCTCTGCGCTTGGGGCAAAGTAACCTATCTGACCACCGACATGTTCAAAGCCAATGTTATGGACTACACCATCGAAAAAGAGTGGAAATACAAAGGCAAAAAACCTTGCGTCATTGATTTCTACACCACATGGTGCGGACCCTGTAAACGATTAGCCCCAATTATGGACGAGTTAAGCGAACAATACAAAAACAAAGTCACCTTCTACAAAGCTGACACCGAACAAGAACGCGAATTGGCTTACGTGTTCCAAATAAGCAGTATTCCGCAAGTGCTGTATGTTCCTGTACAGGGCAAACCAATCCTGCTGAAAGGTCTGTATCCTAAAGAGGAAATAATCAAAATAATAGATAACGAATTATTAGCCAAAAAGAAAAAGTAAAGCAATATCATGCAAGTTGAATTTGTACTATTGGTGCTTTCAATGCTGTTCTTTGCCAGCATTTTTACAGACAAAATAGGTTTCAAATACGGAGTGCCGGCTCTGCTCTTGTTCCTTGCCGTCGGCATGTGTTTCGGTCCTGAAGGCATTCCTTCTTGGTTCGGAAGCGGGGGCATAAACTACAAGATAGCCACCGGCACCGCCCAAGCTATCGGAACGGTTGCCCTGTGCGTTATCCTTTTCTCCGGTGGCATGGATACCAAAATACGCGAGATACAACAAGTTATTGCACAGGGGGTCACATTAGCCACCATTGGCGTATTGCTCACTTGCGCCATTACGGGTGTGCTGATTTATTACGTGTTCGGTTGGCTGAACGCCGTTGCCAGCGTCAGTATATGGGTAGCCTTGCTGATGGCTGCTACCATGTCCTCTACCGACAGTGCCAGCGTTTTCAGTATATTACGCACCAATAGCGTCAAGCTGAAACATAACCTGCGCCCGCTACTTGAATTGGAAAGCGGTGCCAATGATCCGATGGCATATATTCTGACTATTACCCTAATCGGCATTGTTGTCGGAAACGGTTCAAACGTCAACGCATTAACTATTCTGCAAGATATTCTGATACAGTTAATTATGGGTGCCGTTATGGGCTTCGTATTCGGTAAAGTGGTTGTTGAACTGCTCAAACGTGCCCGCCTCAACAACGAGTCACTATACCCCATTATGGTACTGACAGCCTGCATCTTTATCTTTGCCGCCACCTACTACCTGAAAGGTAATCCTTACCTTGCTGTCTATATAGGCGGCCTTATTATCGGTAATAGCAAATTTACGAAAAAAAGACAAACCAAATCATTCTTTGACGGACTTACATGGCTCAGCCAACTGGTTATGTTCCTTATGTTAGGTTTGATGGTCACTCCCAGCGAGTTCATCAAATTAGATGTACTGATTCCTTGCCTTATCATCTCTATCATTATGATTTTCATCTCGCGTCCGCTGAGCGTATTTGTATCTATGTCTCCTTGGAGCGACAAGTTCAGTCAGCGGGACAAAATAATGATTAGTTGGGTTGGATTGAAAGGTGCCGTGCCTATTATTTTTGCCATCTTATGCGAAGCGAATGATGTGCCGCACGCCGGACTTATTTTCAACATTGTATTTATGTGTACCATCGTCAGCCTATTGGCACAGGGTACCAGCCTCACCGCCATAGCCCGACGACTTAAACTGGCCCAACCGCAAGAAGAAGAAAGAAAACTGCATTACTTCGACATTGATCTACCCGAAGACATAGAAGCCTCTGCCTATGAGCGAGAGGTAACCGACACATTGCTCCAACAAGGACATAAACTGAAAGATATAGCCGTTCCTGAAGGCAAACTGGTCATCATGGCCCGACGCGGAGAGAATTTCTTCGTGCCTACCGGTGATACAGAACTGCAATTGGGTGACCAACTACTGGTTATATCCGACAAGAACGCAGAACAAGTGGTGCAGGAAATAGAAGAGGAAGAAGAACAAATACTGACTCATTGGTGGTTACGCATGACCCACAACACCAAAGACTTTGTAAGAGACAGATGGAATAAACTGATTAAGGATTAAAATAATGAAAACAATTTTTCTAACCGGTGCAACCGGAACTATGGGCTCAGCCGGTATGTATGAACTGCTGAAATACCCCACCCGATATAAGGTGCGTGTTCTTGCCCGTCCCAGTGCCAAAAACAAAGCACAATTAGCCCCTCTAAGCAACCAAATCGAGATTATTTGGGGAGATTTGACAAATTATGACGATGTATTACGCGGCGTGACCGGTAGTGATGTGGTCCTTCATGTAGGCGGAATGGTATCGCCGCAAGCCGACTATCGCCCTACCGCTACCCGTAAGACCAACCTGACGGCAGCCAAAAACATACGCGATGCCGTCTTGGCTCAGCCGCAGAACCAACAACCCAAAGTGGTTTATATAGGCAGTGTAGCCCAAATGGGTGACCGCCGAGAACCGCTGCATTGGGGACGTACAGGCGACCCTATCTGCGTCAGCGCGTACGACCATTACGGACTGACCAAAGCCATGGCAGAACGTATTATCACCAACTCGCCTATCAAACATTGGGTCAGTCTGCGCCAATCGGGTATTCTCTATCCCGCTATTCTGAAGAACTACGACCCTATTATGTTCCACGTTCCTATTCGTGGCGTATTGGAGTGGGCAACTGTAGAGGATAGCGGACGCTTGCTGGAACGTGTCTGTCGAGACGAAGTGCCGGAGGAATTCTGGAAACGCTATTACAATATCGGTTCGGGTGAGCAGTACCGCCTCAGCAATTACGAGTTTGAATGTTTATTGCTCAACGCTATCGGCTGTCCCAAGCCCGAAAAGATATTCGACAGCCAATGGTTCACCACCCGTAATTTCCACGGAATGTGGTACTTGGACGGAGATGTATTGGAGAACTACCTGCATTTTCGCGCGAATATACCCGTGAAAGATTATTTCCGCCAAATGGCACAAAGCAGTACATTGCCTGTGGGACTTAAATTTGCCGTACGCTCTAAGTTGGTTTACCTGAGCCATCTTGTTCCGCACATTGTCAAATTAGCCATGAAACACATGGCACACAGCCCCGAACACGGTACACAATGGTGGATTAAGAACAACAAAGAGCAACGTATTCACGCCTACTACGGCAGTTTGGAAGCATACAAAGCCATCCTGCCGTGGAACAAAATGGACCTTAGCCATAACAGCAACGAAGCCGTTCTGTTAGACCACGGCTACGACGAAAAAAAGCCTATGAGCGAGTTCACCATAGAGGATATGCAACGCGCAGCCGCTTTCCGTGGCGGTAAATGCCTAAGCACACAAATGGTGCAAGGAGATTGGGATACTCCCTTACAATGGGAATGTGCCCAAGGACATGTCTTCACCGCCTCACCACGCTTGATTCTATTAGGCGGCCATTGGTGTCCGGACTGCTTCCCCTACCCCTACAAAGGCGAACCGAACAGCCGTCCGTGGGCGTGGGACCAAGAGGCTAAACGTAACCCCTTCTTTGCTCAATTATGGGCTCCGCTACACGACGAGAAAGAAAATAACACCTACGGCCCCGAAGTATTTGAAGGTTGGGAAAAGTAGGCAAAAGGAAAAAGACAAAAGACGAAAAATTTATGGAAAATAAAGAAAACAAAACACCTCAACAACAACCCAAACAGCAAGGACGCCCTAAACAGCCCAAGCAACCTAAAAACGGCTGGCGATGGCTATATTACCTAATGCTATTCGGTATCTTGACTTGGTTTATGTTCCCGCGCAGCAAAGACAAGATGACAGACAAACAATTGAGTTACACCCAATTCACGTCTTACGTTCAAAACGACATGGTGGAAAAAATCGAAGTTGGCGATGACCGCAAAGCTGAAGCCACTATTCGCTCCAAAAATTATGTTGCCGTATTCGGTACACGCGAAGCAGGCGAACAAAGCAAGGGCATATTACATACACAAGTGCCCTCTGTGGAAGAATTTAACAAGTGGATAGACACTCAAAACCAACAACGAAAAGAGCAAGGCTTGTCACCTGTTGATGTCACTTATAAGGACTCACACGATATCTGGTACTTACTTTTGGTGAATGTAGCACCTTTCCTGTTGCTTATCCTTTTCTTTATGTGGATGGGACGCGGGGCAGCCGGTATGGCAGGCGGATTATTCGGTGTAGGCAAAGCCAAAGCACAGATATTCGACAAGGACAAAAAAGATAAAATAACTTTCAAAGATGTTGCCGGATTAGAAGGTGCTAAAGAGGAAGTGCAGGAAATAGTGGCATTCCTTAAGAATCCTAAGAAATATACCGCATTAGGCGGTAAAATACCCAAAGGAGCCCTTTTGGTAGGTCCTCCGGGAACAGGTAAGACATTACTTGCCAAAGCCGTGGCAGGCGAAGCCGATGTGCCGTTCTTTTCCATGTCCGGTTCAGACTTCGTGGAGATGTTTGTGGGCGTAGGTGCCAGCCGTGTACGTGACCTCTTCCGCCAAGCCAAAGAGAAGGCTCCTGCTATCATCTTTATTGACGAGATAGATGCCGTAGGTCGTGCTCGCGGCAAGAACGTGATGACAGGCAGCAACGACGAACGTGAATCTACGCTCAATCAACTGCTGACCGAGATGGACGGTTTCGACACCAATTCGGGCGTTATTATTCTTGCAGCTACCAACCGCGCCGATGTGTTAGACAGTGCCTTGCTCCGTGCAGGACGGTTTGACCGTCAGATACATGTTGAACTGCCTGATCTAAAAGAACGGCAAGAGATATTCAACGTGCATCTCAAACCACTCAAATTGGACAACACGGTTGATGTATCCTTTCTGAGCAAGCAAACTCCCGGCTTCTCCGGTGCCGACATAGCTAACGTCTGCAATGAGGCAGCCCTAATCGCTGCACGCAAAGAGCATAAGAAAGTAGGAAAGCAAGACTTCATGGACGCTGTTGACCGTATCATAGGCGGACTGGAACGTAAGACCAAAATCATGACCTACGAGGAGAAAAAGAGCATTGCTTATCACGAAGCAGGACACGCCACTATCTCGTGGCTCTTGCGCTGGGGTAATCCGTTGGTTAAGGTCACAATCGTGCCTCGTGGCATGGCTTTGGGTGCTGCATGGTACCTGCCCGAAGAACGCCAACTGACCAACAAAGAGCACCTCTTGGACGAGATGTGTTCGTTATTAGGCGGTCGCGCAGCCGAACAGGTCTTTCTCAATCAGACCTCTACCGGTGCTCTCAACGACTTGGAGCGTGCCACCAAGCAAGCATACGCCATGGTAGCCTATTACGGCATGTCCGACAAACTGAAAGATGTTTGTTTTTACGACTCAACAGGACGTAGCGAGTATAGTCTTCAAAAGCCTTATTCAGACAAGACTGCAGAGACGATTGATAAAGAGACACAAGTCCTTATAAGCGAACAGATGCAACGTGCTAAAGACATTCTGCTGCAACACAAAGAAGCGCACAATGCTCTGGCACAGTTATTGATAGATAAAGAAGTCATCACCTCGGACGATGTAGAACGTATCTTAGGTCCCCGCCCTTGGAAAAGTCGCAACGATGAGTTAATGGAAGCGAACGAAAACGAAAACCAAAACAATAATAGCAATGAAGAAAATACTGAGTCTATCCGCATTGATGGTAGCAATGCTACTGTCAGCACAACAGCCGATTCAACCCCTACCGTTTGATTCTGCCGTACGCGTAGGTCATCTGGACAATGGTCTGACCTACTACATCCGTCACAACGAACTGCCCAAAGAACGCTGCGAGTTTCATATCGCACAGCGTGTAGGTGCTATCTTGGAAGAAGATAACCAGAACGGGTTGGCGCATTTCTTGGAGCACATGTGCTTCAACGGCACGGAACACTTCCAAGGCAAAGGTATCGTTGAGTACTTTGAGTCTATTGGTGTTAACTTTGGTGGCGACATCAATGCCTACACCTCGTTGGATAAGACTGTTTATCGCCTGAGTAATGTGCCTACCTACCGCGAAGGTATATTAGACAGTGCCTTATTAGTCATGCACGACTGGAGTTGCGCCGTATCGCTGCTGCCCGAAGAGATTGATGCCGAGCGTGGCGTTATCCGTGAAGAGTGGCGCACTGGCCGCACCGCTGCCCGCCGCATGTGGTCACGCGGTCAAGCCGTCATGTTCCCGAGCACCAAATATGCGATTCGTGACGTTATCGGTGACACTGCCGTCATTAACAACTTCTCGTACGATGCCTTGCGCGCGTATTATAAAAAATGGTACGGTCCGGATAACCAAGCCATCGTCATCGTGGGCGATATAGACGTGGACAAAATGGAGCAGAAAATCAAAGACCTCTGGGCGAATGTTCCCCGTCGTGCCAACTTTGGCGAACGTCCTTACGAGCCTATCCCCGAAAACGAGATGCCGCACATCGGTATCTTGACCGACAAAGAGCAACAACAGACTATCGTTACTGTCATCTTCAAGCACGAACCTATGCCACAGATGTACAAATCCACGCTAAAAGGCTATGCCAAAGATATTTTTGACGAACTGACTTATCGTATTCTCTCGGAACGATTGCAGGAGCAAGTCCTCAAATCCGACGCGCCCTTCATCGGCGGTATAATGGCTTACACCGACCTTGTTCCCACCTGTGACGGTTTCTACTGCCGCTTGGTAGCCAAGGATGGCAAAGCCAAAGAGACCTTTGCACTGCTGCTGAACGAAATAGAGAAGATGCGTCGTTACGGCTTTACCGATGACGAGTTGGAACGAGCCAAAGCGCAACTGCTCAACGACTACGAGCAGCAATACAACGAGCGCGAGAAAACCGGGAGCGTGGACTATGTTCAGGAATATATCAATAACTATTTGGACGGCACACCTGCACCGGGTATTGCTACCGAATTGGAAATCATCAAGGTGTTGCTGCCCTCCATACAAGTGGCTCAACTCAATCAGTTGGCTGCCAAATACATCACGGGCAACAACACAATAGCCCTGATTCAGGCACCTGAAAAAGAAGGTATCGACCTGCCCACCGAAGCCGAAATAGCAGAGGCTTTGGCACATCGTACCGAATTGGAGATAGCAGCACCCACGGCAGCCAAAGTGGAGAAAGACCTCATCAAGAAAGCCCCCAAGGCCGGTAAGATAAAAACCGTTAAGCATAACGATGCCCTCGGCACCACCGAGTGGACACTGTCGAATGGCGTAAAAGTCGTTATCCGTCCTACCACCTGCAAGGAAGATGAGATACAAATGAGTGCTTACTCATGGGGCGGTCTGGCTGTGTTGCCGCAAGCCGACCTGATGAACGCTATGATGGCAGGTTCTGCTATCCAATTCATGGGATTGGGACAGTTCTCCATGAACGACTTGCAGAAGATGTTAGCCGGCAAGACCGTCAGTGTGGCTGCTGATATCAGCAAGTTTACCGAAGTGATTGAAGGCAGTTCCAGCGTCAAGGACTTTGAGACGATGCTGCAACTCACTTACCTCGGTTTCACGGCTCCCCGCGCCGACGAAGATGCTTTTGCTACACTCCGGAAGATCCTGCTTAACCAAGTGATGAACAAGCACACCAACCCCAAAGCCATCTTCAACGACTCCGTTTCGCTCATGGCATCTAACCATAGTCCGCGTGCCATCCTGATGACCGAAGAGACGGTGAACCAACTGGATATGAACCAAACCCTGCGTATCTACAAGGAGCGTTTTGCTAATCCGGCTGACTTCACTTTCACCTTCGTGGGTAATATCAACCCCGAAGATAAAGCCACACAGAAAATGATTTGCACCTATTTAGGCGGCTTGAAGACGAAGAAAGTCCGCGAGACTTGCACGGACGACGGCGTACGTGTTCCCACAGGAGTGGCTATGAACTATTTCTTACGCGAGATGCAGACCAAAACGGCTTCCAACCGCATTCAATATACATCGTACGATATTCCTTATACCTTGGAGAATGCCCTGACGATGGAACTTATCGGTATGATTCTTGACCGCCGTTATCTGGAGAGTATTCGCGAACGCGAAGGCGGATCGTATGGTGTCGGCACATACGCCCGCGTACAGGCTTTACCGGTCAGCAAGGCATTCTTACTGATGCAATTCGACACCGACCCGGCAAAGCAAGCACGTCTGATGGAAATTATCCACGAGGAAGTGAACACGATTGTTAAGAATGGTCCTCTGGCAGAAGACTTGCAGAAGGATAAAGAGATTTTACTCAAGAGCCACAAGGAGAATTTGGAGCAAAACGATTGGTGGGTTTCGGCTGTTGAGAACTACTACAAAGTAGGTACCAACTTAGTCAGCGACTACGAGAACGCTGTTAATGCCATCACGGCAGAAAAAGTCCAATCTTTGTTGGGCCAACTGGTCGAAGCCGGCAATATGTTCGAAGTGGTTATGACACCGCTACGCTAATAGATAAAGACTGCTTGGCAAATGTCAAGCAGTTTTTTGTTTTGGCACGATTTTGGTACTATGTTTTGTGTATTAACTAAACCACTTAACTAACTTAAATCTTGAACAGTATGTTAACTACATTTCTCATTCTTACCTTGTTGACAATGGCCATTGATGCCGTTGGTTTCAAACGCTTTATTTGGTTTATATCCATTGGTTATGGATATAGTGTAGCCGGCATAGCCTTGGCTGTTGCCATTATTCATTTTCATAGTCTGACGTGGGCTACGGGATTGATGCTCTTGCTTTTGATTTTTTACGGTTGCCGTTTGGCTACGTATCTCCTTGTCCGTGAGTTACACAATAAGGCCTATACCAAGACGGTCAGTTTGGATGCCAAAAACAATACGGACTACAAGCCGATGGTTTTGGTTGCTATCTGGCTCAGTTGTGTATTGCTGTATCTATGCCAAACAGCCCCCGTCATTTTCCGTGTCCAAAACGCAGCGGACGGATTGACCGACAATATGATTACAGCGTGGATAGGTGTTGTTATTGCTGCTTTGGGAATTGGTCTTGAAGCGTGGGCTGACCATCAGAAGAATGTGGCTAAGAAAATCAATCCCAACCGCTTTGTCGATACGGGTCTGTATCGTATGGTGCGTTGCCCAAATTATTTAGGCGAGATTCTTTTATGGACGGGAGTTTTTGTTAGTGGTATAGGTGCTTATCACGCTTGGTGGCAATGGTTGATGGCTTTATCGGGCTATATTGGCATTATTTATATTATGTTCAGTGGTGCGCGTCGTTTGGAGTTACGGCAGGACCATAATTACGGCACAGACGAATCCTATCTCCGTTATAAAAAGATCACACCCATTTTATTGCCTTTTGTGCCTATTTATTCCGTCAAAAACCAGACGTGGCTGGTGGGATGATGCGCGGGCATATTTTGGTTCTTCGTCACTTTTCGTGAAGGAGAACCTGTTTTTTCCGAGCATTTTCTTTACTATTCCTTTATGATTACTTTACTATTTCTTTATGATTACTTTATGATTTCTCTATGATATAGCATACGCTATCGAAAGGATACAATGCCTTTATAATTTCCTCATCTCCTCACGAGGTTGTGTGAGGAAATCTACTTGTGCAAATACTGTCTGAAATAGTCACTTCGTATCATCATATCTGATAGACGATAGGCTTCTTGCTCCGAGATAGGACGATTATGACGAGCAGCAGAATCTAATAAGTTTACACCAAAGCCTTTCCAATAATAATCCTCACATCCAATTAAGTGCATAATAGTTGGATAGATGTCCATTTGATAGCAAGTATCATTAATTACCGTAGAAGATGTAAAGTTTGGAGAATAGATTAGCAAAGGGCAAAAATTTTTTTCTTCTTTAATACATAATTCCATCCTTGATATGGATGTTGCATATTCGGCTAGCATAAAATCTTTAAAAATAATATGATCACCGGTAATAACTAATATTGTGTTATCCTTATTCAATGTAGCAAAAACGTCACCTAAACAGGAATCCACGTAGTTGATACAATCTAAATAAGCTGCTATACTCGTTGGAACATCTTCCGTAAAAGACAATTTAGTTCCTCCCGGACGTACAAAGGGAGAGTGAGAATCCATAGTAATTGCTAAAACACATGATGGAAACAATTGATATATTGAATCATTTAGTATGCTATCTAATTTGTATATTACATCTATATCGTGCAATCTTTTAGACTCTACTAATTGTTTATAACCATAACTATATGTCGTATGCGATTGATTCCATATATTAGGTGTAGGATTGATAATAACAGAATTTGGATAGTAATGTGCATAGTTAGGAAACACATTGTTTCCATACGATGTACATGCTGCACCTTCTAAAATTGGAAGTAAACCTGTATTAACTATCATTTGTCCATCACCCGATCCTCCCTTTTTAATTTGAGATTTCATGAAAGGACAATAAAGTGTATTCGACTCCAAAATAAAACGATTCATATTAGGCGTAACAACATTTCCCCCTATTGTATCTAATAGCGGCCAACTTTCAAGGCTCTCAACTAATACAAAGACCAAATTATATTGAGGGGAACAATTACTTGGATACGTATTGATATACTGACTTATTTGAATAATATCTTCATCTGTTAAATGAGGTTTTCGATGTACATATTTACGCGCATAATCAATAATAGATGCGATAAAATAACTACTGATAGATTGTGCCTTTACATAGTGAGTGCCCCAGTTATCTGTAAATAAGCCATGTAATCTATATAAACCAAAAGGCATATACCAAGAAAACCTAGATTCCCCTTTCAATGATTTCCATGCAACTGCCTCTGAAGACGTTGCTGAATACCATGTTTGACATCTATATTTATTCATTCCTATATCTCCTAGTCCAATAATACATAATATGACAACTGCCAAGAGCCAATTATTATGTCTGGGACTAACATGCACAACAGAAACCAATAATACATATAGGAGCGTAATCAAAGGATAAATCCATATTTTCATATCCAAATATGGTAATAAGGAATTCCAAAATCCATCCATATTACCTGCTAAAGCTAGCACATCCCATGTAAAGAACATATTGAAAAAAATGTAGTATAGTATATTAGTAACACACCAAATATCTATAATACAAGACACAACAATAGTCCACCAAATTCGCCGTGTAAGCAACATTATGGCCATTAGAAATAAAGCAGGAAGAACTTTAACTCCATAAAACACGACAAACTCTATCGGATCTGAAAATAGAGAAGAAAATAGTAACGAATGATAACAAGTCTCATAAAAGAGAACATTCTTTACAAAAATCGTTACTGCAAAAGCAATAGCAGTACACCATTGGGCGCGATTGCCTTTCTGAAACCAAGAACGAATAGATGATAAACTCATTGTCTTTTTGTTGTTTGTGGGTAGCGGTTCCGGCTATCCAAACGATACTACAACAAAAAAGCGTGGAACCTTATTTGCCTATTCTCCAAATAGAGGTTCCGGAAAGACCCTGACAACAAGAATAGACTATAATGCCTCCACGCTGGCATATATATACACTCAAATGGGCGTAATACACACCAACAAAAGACATTTACTGCCTCTCTTATTTTGGGTTGTCGAAATTTTCCGGATTTCTATTTGCCAAAACAAGCGTCAATAAACGCTTTTTGCGCGATTATCTTTCAA
>JAKSMY010000024.1 GCA_024400275.1 Paludibacteraceae bacterium
AAATTGGAATCTTGAAGAATTTGCGTTGTTGTTCAAGGTGCCAAAATGGAACCTTGAATCCTCAACCTCTTCTTTTGTAAGTTGAAACATAAAATCCTCAGGGAAACGTTTAATATTACGCTTTACCGCTTTATTTAAATTACCAGTTGTAATTCCATAAAAGCGAGCCAAGTCACTATCAAGCATCACCTGCACACCCCGAATAGTAAAGATGCTATTCTCTACTTCATACTGTTCACTCGGATGCAGATTGACAACAATGTGCTCCGTTGACTTTGTAGAAACAATTTCTTTACTTTTTGGCATATGGTATCAATTTCAACTGCAAAGGTACAAAAAATAATTGATATGAACAAAATAAAATTCAGTTTTGTGGAAAATAAGTGCCTAATCCGCCAATGGCGGATTGTCGGATTGAGTTAACAGGTGGATTTACGTACACAAAAAAAGGCATTCGCTTACGCGGATACCTTTTTGCGGTGCGGACGAGACTCGAACTCGCGACCTACGGCGTGACAGGCCGGTATTCTAACCAACTGAACTACCGCACCCCAAAGATCACTGCTTCCTTTCGAAAGCAGGTGCAAAGGTACAACATTTTTTTGATATGACAAAATTTTTAGCGAAAAAAAACACAAAAAAATGTATTTTTGTCATTTTTTCCGTTGCTCACGACGTTTCTTGGCATCACCCGGATTGAAATCATGACGGAAAACGAAACCTACTCCCTCTTGCATACCAGACTGATGCAACGAATATTTATCCACCGAATGCGTGAAAACCTTTGCTCGCAATTTGCCATCCGGTGTTAATTCATACTCAATATCAGCATCACCAAAGAAAGGTTGGTTACTGATATCATTGTAACGATAGCCCACATTACCATTGATAGTCAAACGATTGATTGGCTGAATCTGTATATTGGCTTCTGTTTCGTACGATTGATTGCCCTGCGTTCCGTCAGAACGTAAGTTAAATCCGACATTGACCATTGAAGTCAATTTACTCAGCCATGAGTTTATCTGCCCTGTCACAGTGGACGACAACAAAGAATAAGCATCGTTCACTCCCGTTGACGCGTTCTCTGTACGCATGTAATCCGGTGTGTAGAAACGATTAAAGATAAGGAGGTAAATAACTTGTCGCATCAACATAGCCTCCGTATTGATGACAGCATTGATTTGTGCAGCCACACTTTCGTCTGATTGTGGAAATTCAATACCAAATTTCATCTGCATATCATTCAATCCCCCCATAATCCGAATAACGCAATCCACCGGTATGGACGAGCGTGAGGTGATGGATTTAACCTCTGCTCCGAATAAATCACGCAAAGAAGCTGTACAACGATACTTAGCCGTGATATCCAATTGCGGTTCCTCAGGATTGCCGGACCATGTTACCGTAGAGCCTTCTTGAATAACAAAATCACGATGTATCAGATTGCCCACGGTATAAGAGAACGTACCACTCAACAAGGAATACACACCCAATAACTGCAAATTGCCCGTAGAAGCGTCCATGCTGAGACGCAAATTACCTTCGCCTCGTCCCACTATACCATCTCCGTTATGCGAATCCAGCATTAGATGAACTCGCGCCGAAGACAATGCTTCTATAGCTAAATTGAGCCAGATATGGGACATCGATGATGATGCAGCCTTCTTCGTTTTTTGCTCATCGGCAGATAAAGTATCCGAAGCAGGTTGCCGGAACGTAATAAAATCTGTTTCCGACGCATCTGAGGCTGTGGCTAAACTGAGGTAGAAATCTGTATTGCCTGCGGTGGACGCATTAACATCAATACGTGTGTTTTGCTCATCGCCTTGAATATCCACCATGCCGGTGGCATACGCACGACCATAATACATACGCTGAGGATCCGACTGCAAATCAATAGCCATCAAATCCCGACATTTCAATCCAATGTGGTATTGGATATTCTCAAACTGTGTATGGGTAAGCATTCCGGATACGACTCCCTGATGTCCTTCCGCATCACGCAAATGAATGGCGGGGAAAGAGACATACGTAGTATCCAAAATAACCGAATCCGAGAAAAAATAGCGGCAACCCGTATAAGGAATAGTCAAGGTGGCATCTTTAGCGAACGCACGCGCGGTGACCCACGTTTGTAGATTGCTACCAAACAAATGGATATGCCCATATCCACGTCCGTCTATGCCATCTATTATGCCCTGTGTCCACCTATTGATAAAACTTAACGGAGCACCGTTGGCATCTATAAACAACTCCCAATAAACAGGTTTAGATGTCACTACTTGTCCTGTTAGTCCGGCAATACGCGTGCCGTCCAAATCAGCAGCACCATCTAATAAAACATTGCCTGTTGTTCTATCCAACGTGGCATTAGCAACAATACTTCCCACTCTAGTTTCGTTGATATAAGCATCAGACATTGTTACATTCGCTTCAAATTGAGGCGTTGAGAATGCTCCGTACAAGGTTCCCCACCCTGTCACATGACCGCGTATATCTACGGATTCCACAATTTGTGTGGCTGATAATAAATACCCCAAGTCTATATCCTGAAAACGCATCGTAACGGAGTCATTCATATTGGTTGATAAACGCCCGTCTGCACTTAACATTTGGTCCACTGTATGAATATGTAGATTATTGACAGACAGGCACGTATCTTCCCCTGAATACTTCAGTTTTGCGTCTTCCACGTACCAACGTTTATCACCCAACAAGAAGTTAGTCGGCAAAATATGCATCTCAATATGAGGGGCATTATTAACCCGAGCGAATGATGTCTGAATACAAATGTCCGGTTTGGCATCCAAACTTTCCTGAGTTCCAAATTCAAATGTCGTGGTTAGTGTATCCTGCCGTGCCCACGTTTGTGCCTGCAACACAATATCCCCTACGCGCAAACGGGTAGAGTCCAACGATATGATATGTTGAGTAACTGAAAAAGCAGCCACCAAATCTTGTGTCGGAGTATTATTGTCCACAATAAGAGAAAGATTATTATAAGCCGTATTCCCATTATGAATCGCAGGAACAGACACCGCCAAGAAATAAGCCGAATCGGACTCGTGAAGATAGCCGTTAATCATTGGGGTGTCCAAAATATCCATATTATTGGGCATAATGACATCTAATAATTGATTCGGTTGAAGCACCTCAAGAGAGAAATTGATGTTGTTCTCCTTGTGCTCAACCACCGATTGTCCAACCAGAGACGGCAATCCTTTTCGGAGCAAACGCTTAATGGTAAGCGGTAACGTAGTCCATCGGAAAGACCCATCTACATTGGCTTTTGCCACCGATGAGGTGAGTGTCAAACTTTTTGCCTGTTCGTCCTGCTGCAATTGCACATCAACGGTTGGCACCAACAGTCGTTTTTTGGCTCCGCTTATCCACAGTGAATCCACCCATGCAAGACCATTCATCTCGTCAACAACCGAACCGGTAAGGCTATCACATGTTAAATGAATTCCTGCTTGAAAAGAGAGCGAATGTCCCAAAGCTGAATCGGTTAATTGCAACTTATCCAATTGCATAAAAGGAACATCTGCGTGAGCATCTAATGAATAGGGGCAATCGGCAACATTTAATAAACTATTGACCGTGATATTCACATTGGGATCTTTGACATCAAGACTAACTTCCATCAGCGTTGAATCAGCATGACCATGCAGACGGATATTGGAATAAGGATAGCCGTGATACGTCAAGCGAGAAACGAGTCCATCAACGTATGTATTCGTTTGCATATCCGATAGCACCGTTCGTACTTTGAGCGAGGCTGCCAAACTGCCTAATTCCGAGTTATGCAACATACGTCCCAATGCCCAATTGGACGTAGATACTGCTGCACGCAACGTGTCCCAATGAAGCATATCCGCTGTGGTGGAAATGGTGCCCATACGTGTAACAAAAGCGCCATGCAGATGAAGATTATCTTTTTTACATTCCACCTGACCACGATAATGCATATTTCCCATTCGCACGATTTCAGACGGCATTTCAAAAGGTTGCTTCAGTACATCACTTAGCAGAGACGACAGCAGAGGGGCATTAACATATATATCCGTGCAAGACAAACGAGCCGAAAGAGAGTCATAAACCAAAGGTTTATTCACTTGGACATCTCCTAAAAACATCTGCTGTCCTTGATAAACGACACATAGTTTATCTGCAAATAATGTGTCTAACGACCCATGCAAGTCAGCCTCTGCATACCCGTCAATTGATGGCACACGAGCCCGAAAATACAAGGCGCGCAAAGCCGCAGCGATAGAATCGCGTCCGCTGAATCGGAAACCTACATCGGTTTGAATATCCGACAACATTAAATCCGTACCCGATGGAAGATGACGATAATGTATCCGAGCTCCCTCAATAGCTATTTTGCGGCATTCAATATCATACGAGAATGTATCAACAGATTGCGTATTTTGGAATCTGTTAAGCAAAAAATCCATATTGGTTGATGCCGAGTCTTGAACGATATTGATATATGGATTGCTCAACTTGACGAGAGGGAAGGACAGATTATTCTTCTCCAAGGCAAAGGGATTGAATCGCACTTTCATTTCAGGAATGAACAGCAACGTATCTCGGTTTTGGTCACTCAAATACGCTCCTTTCATATACAACGACAACGGAGGACGTATCTCTACCTTATCTATATGTGTTTCCACATGAAAGATACGACTCATTTCTTCCGTCACTATTGCCACAACAGCCGTTTGCACACGCGAAGAGCGCAATGCCAGCAGCAATGCACCCACCGTAATCAGGGTACATAGCACAAAAACGGACACTATGACAACAAGACGTTTAAACATCTATTCTACACCATGAGTCAATTCATGATAGGCATGTAGGCTAAGGTTATCGCTCACCAACTTGAGTGCGCTGGTTTTAGCAAATCCCATCGCGGCTATATATGCCAATTCCATATCAAAAACGCAGTCCTTATAGTCCGATTGCAACACAAAATCCGAATTGGTATAGCACACCGCCTTACAATTAGCGATAGGGAACAATCCATCGTCCACAGCATCGAGCATCATCTCCGGTTCGGGGAAACGACAGTTGGGGTGATTGGTAAAAACTTGCGTAACTTCCACCAATGTACCAATATCAAAATTTGCTGAACCGGCATAACCGATATTAAGAACGTGCGTATCTTTCGGCACATCGCGCAGCGCACGTACTATATTGACACCTCCCACTCCAGTTACTAATACGGGCCAATCGGTGTCTGGCAGGTACTTTGAGATAAGGGTTCTCTCACCCTCTTCTGCTATTAGAATTAAATGTTCCATACTGTTTTTTGTCTTAAAAAAAATGCCGCTTAAACAAAATATACAAAATTCGGCCACAAAGTTACTATAAAATTTTGATATTTGCAAAAAAAGTAGTACTTTTGCAGCAAAATTTCGTTATTATGATTTATAAGATTACTTTTTCATGCGATGAAGGCGAGGATTTACGGCTTACATTCGAGGCTGATCCTGAGGCTACTTTTTTAGATTTGCACAAAGCCATTTTGGCTGCCGTTAGGTATAAAGACGACCAAATGACTTCTTTCTTTATGTGCAACGACCGGTGGGAAAAAGAGCAAGAAGTGACATTGGTGGAAATGGATAATAACTTCGAGTATGACAATATGACAATGGAAAATACTCGTCTAAGTGAATTGATGGAGGAACAGGGGCAACGGTTGATTTATATTTTTGACCCTATGTTCGAGCGTTATTTCTTCGGTTCTTTGCGTGAGATAATGTCCGGACAAATGGAAGGTGTCAAATTGGTAGAGAAAAAGGGTAAAGCCCCTAAACAACTGCAGACGGAAGATTCGTTGGCAGGCATTGTTGGTAAAGACGGCAAGGCCGATTGGGAAAGCGAAGAGGATTTCTATGGCGATAGTCAATACGACGCGGAAGACTTAGATATGGAAGGTTTCCAAGACCTGAGTTTTGACGATGGGTCTATGTTTTAAAGGTGAAGCGTTTATTAGTTATAACCGGACCGACAGGCGTTGGCAAGACCGACTTGACTCTTAGATTGGCAGAACGGTATGATTGCCCCATACTGAACGCAGATAGTCGGCAAATATATAAGGACATACCTATCGGTACAGCGGCACCAACTCAAGAGGACCAAGCCCGAGTAAAGCATTTCTTTGTTGAAACAAAAAACATCAATGAGACTTACAACGCTGGAGAATTTGAGCGCGACTGTTTGGACGTAATACGAAGATTGCCCGACACAGATGTTCATCATCCCGTAACAGCTGTCTTGAGTGGCGGGAGCATGCTATACATCGATGCCGTTTGCAACGGATTAGATGATATACCCCCCGTTCCGGAATCTATACGCCAAACGGTGCAGCAACTATACCGACAAGGCGGCATAGCCCGACTCCAATCCGAGGTGCAGCGTTTAGACCCTGTCTATTGGGAAAGAGTGGACCAAGCCAATCCTCAGCGGTTGATGCACTGTATAGAAGTCAGCATGGTTGCCGGATGTCCCTATTCGTCGTTCCGAAAGAAGAAAACAATAGAGCGTCCGTTTGAGGTTGTAAAAGTTGTATTGGACAGACCTCGCGAGGAGTTATATACCCGCATTAACCAGCGTGTATTAGTGATGATAAAGGAGGGTCTGGAAGATGAAGCACGCAAAGTATGGAAAGAACCGATTCCCAACAGTTTGAATACGGTGGGATATAAAGAGATGTTCGCTTTTTTCCGCAATGAAATCAGTCGCGACGAAGCCGTTCGTTTGATACAACAAAACAGTCGCCATTATGCCAAACGACAAATAACTTGGTTTAGACAATATACAGATGCCCATTGGTTATCAGCAGATTTAGATTATGAAGAACAGATACATATTTTGGATAGTTGGCTTACTGAGCCTAACCGGATGTAAGGAGTTTACATGTGATTTTTCTTATTCTCCCACTATGCCACATGCCGGACAAACGGTAGTGTTTGCCAATCAAAGCGTAGGGGCGGATGATTACGCATGGCAGTTTGGAGATAATGTTACATCGGACAGCAATACTCCTTCCCACGTTTATAAGAAACCCGGAACTTATACGGTTACTCTAAAAATAACCCGAAACAAGGTGCAGCATAAATCGTGTACCCATGTCATTACCATACAGGATACGGTTCCTGCCATATCTGTTCCTGCGGGTGACATTCAAACGTATGCCACCACGTTTATTTATGCCGATGTCTATAATCCGTGGAAGAAAAACATCACCTATCATTGGTCTTTGCCGGAAGATTTTGAGATAACATCACTGCCGTATAAAGATTCGTCAATGTTAATGGGCTATTTCACACAGCCCCATGACCAAGTATCTCTGGCTCTGGACCTGCACATTGCAGATTCTTTTCATTTGAATGACCAAGATTTTCATTTGGAAAAATCAATAAACGTTTATCACCAACCTGCCACATCGCTTCTCTTTATGCAGGAGGACAAAGCTTATGAGCAGTTTATATACACACTGAATAGCCAGCGTATTTATTCCGATGCCGTAGCCACTGTGGACGATGGCAATATCCATCTGCTGAAAAACGAACAAGATACAATCTATCAATATGGCACTATTCTCTTTACCGTACCCAAAGTAGCCCAAATGATGGGACAAGATATCAAAGGTTTTCAAGTGGATCGATTATTAGGCAAGATATATGCCTATGGCAATGGCTTATGGGTGTGTAACATCAATGGAAGCAGCCTTGTCAAACTCCAAGACACTTTTGTCGGAGCCATCAAAGTAGATGTTGCCGGCAACCGGCTCTACTGGGCTACCGAAGAAGCCACTTTGGGGCAGCGTCTGTTGCAAACAAGCAACAATACAGACCAATTACGACCGGACACCATCAACCGCCGGTCCGATGTTCAATGCATATCCGTTAATTCTATTCAACACTGATTATGAAACCTGATTATATTTTTGAATCCAGTTGGGAAGTGTGCAATAAAGTAGGCGGTATCTATGCCGTTTTATCTACTCGTGCGGCTTCTATGCAAAAAAAATGGAAGGACCAAGTTATTTTTATCGGACCTGATTTTGGTACTCACTCCGATTTATTCTTTGAGGAGAATGCAACCCTTTGGAAGAAGTTATCTCTTGCTCCCGAACTTTCTGCCCTGCCCCAAGCACGTATTGGACGTTGGAATATACCGGGTAAACCTATTGCTATCTTGATTCATTGGAACCATTTATGGGAGCAGAAGAATACCATTTATGGTTGGGCGTGGGACCGTTTTGGTGTCAAGAGCCACGCAGCGTACGGAGATTATGATGATAGTTGTTTGTTCGGCTATGCAGCAGGACAAATGGTTGAAACCATAACACAAACCATAACGAAAACCCAAACGCGCCTCAATATTGTGGCACACGCTAACGAGTGGCAAACGGCTTTTATGCTTTTCTACCTGCGTGACAAATGTCCTCAGGTACGGACTTTATTCACCACACATGCTACAGGTATCGGACGCTCCATAGCAGGCAACGGCAAACCCCTTTATGACTATTTTGAGGGTTATCATGGCGACCAGATGGCGGACGAATTGGGTATGGTCAGCAAGCATTCAGCCGAGAAACAAGCCGCTTGGGTGGCTGATTGTTTCACCACGGTAAGCGACATCACGGCTCGTGAATGCAAGCAGTTGCTGGATAAACCGGTTGACATCGTTACACCTAATGGCTTTGAGCAGGGATTTGTTCCTAAAGGAGCCACTTATACGGAGAAAAGAGCAGCAGCACGCCGTATCTTACATCAATGGGCAGAGAAATACCTGCGAGAGAATATAGAAGACGATGCTTGTTACCTTTGTATTTCAGGCAGACAGGAATGGAAAAACAAAGGTATTGATGTTTTCTTGGACAGTATGCGCCGTTTGGGTGCTTTGCGTTTGGAGCAAAGAGCAAAGAAACATGTTATAGCTTTTGTATTGGTGCCGTATTTGGAGCACCCCGTTATCCGAATTGGTAAAACGAGTGTCATCTTCTTGCCGTATTATTTAGATGGCAGTCACCCTATTTTCCACGTTACGTATTATGATGTGCTCATAGGGATGGACCTCAGTATTTTCCCCAGTTACTACGAGCCTTGGGGTTATACACCGTTGGAGAGTGTAGCCTTTGGAGTGCCTACTATCACTACCTCGTTAAGTGGTTTTGGCGATTGGTATAAGCAACAGCCTGACACCAAAGCAGTCAAGTCCATCAAACCGGTCACTGTGGTAGAGCGCAACGATAGTAATTACGGACAAGTGGTGAACGATATTGTTGATACCATACTCACTTTCTTCAGTTTGGATACAAAACAAACAGCAACGCTACGCAAGGCAGCTATTGCTGTAGGTAAACAAGCTGATTGGGAGCATTTCTTCCCGTACTACGAGCAAGCCTATGACATTGCTCTCAGTAAGCGTTTATAATAGTTCCAAAGTGTGGCAAAGCCACTCATAGCACCGATCGGTAGAAGATATACTCAGTCGCTCTTGTGGCGAGTGAACTCCGTACATTTGCGGGCCTATGCTGACCATGTCCAAATACGGATACTTCAGCAGGAACAGTCCACACTCTAATCCTGCATGGATAGCCAATATACGTGGTGATTGTTGGAACAAATCTATATAAGCCTGTTTGGTTACTTCCATTAGTTTTGAATGCGTATTGGGAGTCCAGCCCGGATAACCTTCCCCGTGAGTAACTTCATCGCAAGCAATAGCCAAAGCTGCGTGTACACGGTCTTTGATAGCATGTTTTTCTGTTTCCACGGAGGAACGCTGACTGGTATTCACTTCGATATACCCTTCTTTCATTTTAATAGAAGCCAAATTGGTGCTGGTCTCCACCAGCCCCTCTATATCTTTTGACATAGCAATCATTCCGTGAGGACAGGTATATAAAGCCTCTATCAATTTATACGCTTGATCGGTTGGAATAAACTTTTCCGGCATTGGACATGAATTCAATACTAGATTCATATCTTTTTCCACCACGCCGTATTCCTTTTCCACCTCAGCCTTATAGACATTAAAAGCAGCTATCACGTCATGCTTTTTATCTGCCGGTACTGCAAATACAGCCTCAGCCTCACGGGCAATGGCATTACGCAAATTACCGCCTTGAAGAGTGGATAATTGATAATTGATAATTGATAATTGATGCAGGAAATTAACGATTATCTTGTTTGCATTGGCTCTGCCTTTGTTGATATCATCGCCCGAGTGGCCACCTAACAATCCCTTGACCGATATACAGAAAGCGAACATAGCGTTCGTTGCTTTTAACAAGCAAGGCTGATAGTGCATTTTTGCCAGTGTATCTATTCCGCCTGCACAGCCGATAAAGATTTGACCATCGTCCTCGCTATCTAAATTGATAAGCCTGCGCCCTTTCAAATAGCCATCTTGCAGTTTCTCGGCACCGGTCAAACCTGTTTCTTCATCTACCGTGAACAGGGCTTCCAAAGCGGGGTGTTTTAGATTTGGGTCAGTCAATGCTGCCAATGCCATAGATATGCCGATACCATCATCGCCGCCCAAAGTGGTGCCTCGTGCTTTAAGCCAATCGCCATCAATATAGGTCTCAATAGCATCGGTCATAAAATCATGCTGCACATCGCTATTCTTTTCGCACACCATATCCATGTGTGCTTGCAAGATAACACCTTCTTTATCTTCGTAGCCCTCTGTTGCAGGCACACGCATAATAACATTCATGGCTTCATCACGCACGCACTCTATCTGATGCGATTGTGCAAAATCCACCAACCATTGACTAATCTGCTCCTCGTGTTTAGAAGGGCGAGGGACTTGACGAATAGCGTCAAATATATCAAAGACTGCTTTATTCATGAGTTACTTCTTTTGAAATGATTCGTAAATAAGGTTCCGGGTAAGATAAACGGTTAGGACCTTCCGGGTTCCCCCATTTATTGCGTAAGAAAGCACCATTTTCTTCCTTGCGCTCTACACCGTCCAAGTATTTGGTAAACAGGTATATACCTAATTCTTTCCATGCTGCATGACTTTCTTCTGCTTGCGCCAACGAGTAGCGAGTGAGGAAGTTACGTTTTTGTGCATCGGGCATACCTGCCACAGACTCGTCGATGACGCTAATCTGGCTATTGAACTTGTCTTCCCATACGGCACGGGTACGGCGCAAATCAACAATCATACGCTCGTATTTGGTATATACCCAATTGGCAACGATATTAAAGGTCCACCATGCAGACGTGGGCGAATAGGTGTACAAGTCGCCATTACCCAGTTTATAGCAGTCCGGAATGGCATTTATACGGCAGTACATAGGCACGTATAGACTGGTAGCGGCATCGTCCACCGAGAACCAGAATATACCCTCTTTATGCGGGCGTATATGGGCTACAAACGAGCAAGCCGTCTGCTGAGTAGCCGTAGGACGCTCGTACCAATAAGTCATACTATCCATTTTATAGGTCAGTCCGCCATAGCGCAGTTTACTATGCCACGGACCGGCAGCCGTACCTTGTGTAATATCCAACGGCGTTCCCTCGTATTGGTCACGCATACATTCCTTCAATTCCTGCAATCCCACTTTATGATTAGGACGGAAATAGAGGGGCATCGGTTCGCCTGCATCTTTACCGTTTGTAGCAAGGAAAGTCTTGCCCGAAGCGTAATCTAAATAGCGGTCCATATCATCGTTAAAGCGGCGGAAGAACGACCACACACGGGTCTCGCACACATACAAACCCGAATATTCGAAGGGATTATAAGCGGCTGCGTAGTTAAAATCTTTGTCTTCCCCTGTGAAGAAACCGTTATCGCGGGCAAACGAGATAACATCTTTTGACCACAATACGCTACCGTCTTTGCTGACACAATATCCTTTTTTCTTGTCGTATCGGCTTCCTTTAACCGGCAAATAGGTTGTGCGGGCCTGGTTGGCGTGTGCCGAGATACAATCGTCGGGAATACGGGTAGCTACCCACACTGCACCTTTTTCCTTACCGCCTTTACCGGTCATATCCATCAGCCAGACCTCGGTCGTATCGGCAATAGAGAAAGACTCGCCTTCGCTGGCATAACCATATCGGGCTACCAGCGATGTCATTACATCTACCGCTTCGCGGGCTGTGCGGCAACGTTCCAAGGCTATTTGCATCAGACTGACGTAGTCTATACCCACCGTATCCCAGCAAGCTTCTCTTCCTCCCCATGTCGTTTCAAAAACGGCTAACTGATGTTCGTTCATATAGCCCACTACGGAATAAGTATGTTCCACTTCATCTATCTCACCCAGCGGTTTGCCCGTATCGCCTTCCACAATAGCGCGTTTGCTTCCTTTGGGGTGGTCTGCTGCCGGAGAAAAATTCAAATACCCGTAGTGGGCATAGCTGTCCATTGCATAGGTTATCATAACGCTCCCGTCGGCAGAAGCCTGCTTACCTACCAGAAAATTCGTACACGCATGCGAGAAAGACCCGAAGCACAAAGATATTGCCAAAACGGCAATCATAAGGTATAAACCACGTTTCATAACAATATAACTTTATTTTTGGTACAAAAGTACACATTTTTTTTCAATTAAGCAAATAAATTTGCATATTTTAGAAAAAAGTAGTACCTTTGTCGCCAAATTTGCAAATGATATGAAACGTATTTCTTTTTTTCTTCTTTTGGTTAGTGCATCGTTGTGTGCACAAGAAACAGCTTTTTACAATGATTTGAAGTTCTTGGTTGATCCGTTAAGCAAGACTGCCTCGGTCAGTCTCAACCCCAATGTATCCGGAGAGGTCTTGATTCCCGAGACTATTCCTGTTGGTCAGGATACTTATACCGTCACCGAGATTGGCGACAAAGCCTTCAAAAATGCCAAGCACATGGAGGCCATCGTCATTCCTGCCACAGTCACACGTGTTTATCGCTCCGCTTTCGACGGAACGGCACTGATGGCAAATAAAGACCTGTGGTCCAACGGTGCTTTGATTGTGGATAGCGTGTTAATCGCCACCAACAAAAGCATTAAGAGCAAATATATCATTCCTGGCAACGTGCGTTTAATGGCATGTGGTGCCTTTGAGAACAACAAGAGTGCCGTGCGCGTGGAGATTCCCAATACCATTGATAAAATCGACCACTACATGTTCTCCGGTTGCCGTAATTTGGAGCGCTTGATTATTGCTCCGTCCGTTACGTGGATTGGTCAGGACGTTATGACGGGTAGCGGTATTTATAACAACGATAAGAAATGGAAAAAAGGAGCCCTTATCGTTGACGGCTGCTTGATGGCTATGCAGCAGAAAGGTCCTGCTAAATACGATTTCAAAAGCAAAGTTCCTGTCCGTTTGATTGCTGCCGGTGCTTTTGCAGGAAACAAAACCATCACTAAGTTGGTCATTCCGTCTTTAATCACGGAGATAGCCGATGCCACTTTCTATGGTTGCGAGGCTTTGACTGAGATTACCATTCCGGAGAGTATTACCAAAATCGGGCGCATGGCATTTGCCGAATGTGGCAAACTGAAAAAAGCCACCTTACCCGCATCCGTTACAGAGATAGGTGCGCGCTGTTTTTATAACTGTATCAACCTTCAGGAGCAGAACCTGAATGAACATATTACCGTTATTCCTACCGCAGCTTTCTTCGCTTGCCACAACTTGCACCAGATGACGTTGCCCAAGAGTGTGGAAGCTATCTACGAGGGGGCTTTTGCCGGATGTACCAACCTTGAGTCGGTCCAATTCCCGCAGGAGTTGAAATATCTCGGCAGTCAGGCATACGCGGGGTGTGCTCTTCTCAACGAGGTTCATATACCCTATTTGATTAACGAAATCAAGAAAGGCACTTTCCAAGACTGCCGCCAGTTATATAAGGTTTCCTTGCCGGAAGGGTTATATGCCATCGGCGACGAAGCGTTTATGAACTGCCTGATGTTAGAAAAAATCAATGTGCCTACCACCACTTTCCGTATCGGTCAGCGTGCTTTTGCCAACTGCCAACAACTGGAGCATATTGATTTAGTCGATCAGATTCACCTGATTGAGGCAGGTGCTTTCCAAGATTGCAAAGTCCTTTTGGAAGTTAAAATACCGGAGAACTTAGAGACCTTGGGCGAAGACGCTTTCCGTCATTGCCTGAATATGCGTAAGTTGGAGTTTAATAATAAGTTAGAGGTCATTCCTGCTCGTGCTTTCATGGAATGTAAAGCTTTGGAAGAGATTTTCATAGAGAGCCCTATCCGCAGCGTAGGGGACGAAGCTTTTATGGATTGCAGCCGGCTCAAAACGGTCAACTTATCCACCGAATTGGAGTATTGGGGCAAGAATGCCTTTAAGAACACGCGGGTGGATGTCAAGGCTTTGATGAACGACTATTGATTCTTATGACTCTTTACCCCAACTGCAAGATTAATATAGGTCTTCGTGTTGTGAGCAAACGTGAAGATGGTTACCATAATCTGGAAACCATCTTTTATCCTGTCTATGGTCTTCACGATGTATTGGAGGTTACTCCGCTGACCGCATCAGCCCGGCAGTCTATTGATTTTCGTCAAGAGGGCATTGTTGTCGATTGTGCGGAAGAAGATAATCTTATTGTCCGTTGCTATCGTCAGATAGCAGCCCGATACCCGCAGATAGGCAGTGTGCAGGTGCATTTCACGAAGAATATACCTTTTGGTGCCGGATTAGGCGGAGGCAGCAGTGATGCTGCCCACATGGCGATAGCACTTAATGAACTTTTTCGTTTGGGGCTGACCAAAGAGCAGTTGGTGGAGCAAGTCAAACCGCTTGGTGCCGATTGTCCGTTTTTTATTTATAACACGCCCTGCTTTGCCGAAGGTATAGGCGACCTGCTGACACCCATTGATATGAACCTTACGGGTATGCGCTTGGTTATGGTTAAGCCGGATATATCCGTCTCCACCCGAGATGCTTATGCCGGTTTATCTATTCAACCGGCTAAACCTGCTCAACCCGCTAAACTCGCTAAACCTGCTCAACCCGTTCAACCTGCTAAACTCACTCAATCCGCCCTCCCCAACGACTTCGAATCCACCGTCTTTGTCCAATACCCTCTTTTGGCGCAGATTAAGCAACGTTTGTTAGACGCAGGTGCTGTCTATGCGGCTATGTCCGGCAGTGGGTCAACTATTTACGGACTCTTTCAAGACAATGCGGAAAGTGGTGCCGACACCCGGCTGAGAATGGAGAACGAAGATTTTGCCTCGATGATAATCTTCAATGATACGCTTACTCAGCGATAGTCCCAGTCCCCAACCGCGTTTCTTGCTGGTGTAACCGGGTTGAAAAATAGAATGGAACAGATGGCGGTCAATGCCGTGTCCCGTATCGGTTATATCTAAATAAACGCTCTCTCCTCTCTGCCTTTCCGCCTCTCCGCTTTTCGTCACCTTTATGGTTATTGTTCCTTTGCCTCCCATTGCGTCCAAAGCATTCTTTATCAAGTTCTCCAGTACCCAACTGAACAATGGTGCGTTCAGCATTACCATCAGTCCGTTATCTATTGACACCTCGTTTAGGATAGTCACCTTGTTAGACACACGCGCACGCATATAGTCGATAGTCTTCCCGACGACTTCCGCCAACTTGGCTTTTTGCAGTTCCGGTTCGCTGCCCACTTTAGAGAAACGTTCCGCTATGGTCTGTAGGCGGTCTAAATCGCGTTGCATCTCCGGTATCAAGTCGTCGGCTGGATATTTGTTTTTTAGCAGTTCCTGCCATGCGTTGAGCGACGAGATAGGGGTACCCAATTGATGGGCTGTTTCTTTACTCAGTCCCGCCCACACACGGTCTTGTTCGCTGCGTTGGGCGGTGAACAGGGTAACCACGGCGATACAGACAAACAGAAGGATAAGCCCGAATTCAATATATGGAACCACTTTCAGTTGGGTCAATATAGTCGATTCGTCGTAGTAGATATATTGCACGATATTGTCTGATATGCGTAATTCGATAGGTCCGTTTAGGGTACGTGGGTCGGACACCGTCTTTTTTACGTTACGCGAGTTGATTATATTCCCTTCGCTATCTACTATATAGACAGGGATATTCGTATTGGCTTCTATGATAGACAGGTAGAAAGTCAAATCTTCCGAATCGTCGGCTTGGATCAGTCGTCTGGTAGCTTCCGCCCAAATTTCGATACGTTGTTTTTCTTCGTTTTCTAACCGTTGTACAAAGTGGTTGGTATAGACAACGAATGCGATAACAATCAGCATTGCCACGCACACGATTAGTGATGCTATTTGGTAAGGAGACAGTTTATTTTTCATTTTCGTTTCATTTTACGTTGCAAAGATACAGTTTATTTTTTGAATATGCAAATTTTTTTTATTTCAAGCAAGGGTGAACGTGAAGGCGTGCGACGGAACGCACGCCGAGTGGTGCGCCCGAATTGTCCCCACAATGAGGATAAAGCGCGCCACATAGAACGGCGCGACCCTTGCGGTCACGCTGGCGACAGCCACCGCCCAAATGAGCGTACAGGGTAGCGAGTGGGCGCAAAAAACAAGGCGTATAGGTCAAAAACTAAAGCAAGGGTGAACGAACTCTGAACGAACCGTGATTTAACCGTCCTCTTTGGCCGACACTTGACCGACACTTGACCGACACTTGACCGACACTTTCTTCCTCCCACTTCCCTCAAAAAAAAAACTCTTATTCAGCAAAAAAACACTTTTTTTCAAAAAAATATTTGCGTATATCAAAAATTATTTGTACCTTTGCAGCCGATTATGGTGTATTATATGTTCTTTGCCCTGCATTGAATCAATACAATAAACAATTAACCCAAATTATTAACCCTTAAAAAAACAAAGCAAAACAGGCAACACTAAACAATTTATGGCAACAACGATTAGACATAAACAGTTCGGGTTGAATCCGATGCAGTTGCATCTGGTTAGTTTGTTGAATTTTAATTCGACAAAGGAAGCGGAGCAACGTCTTAAAATGGCATTGGAACAATTCTATCTTACGGAGTTTAATCAAATGAAGGAGCAACTCTTTACTTCTGGTAAAATTACAGAAGCTGCAATTGCAGAAGGAGCATCTCGTCATTTTCGCACTGCGTATTGATTATGAATATAGTTTTGGATTCTAACGTAATTTTGCAAGTAGCTTTTACACAAAAACCACTTAAAATAGTATGGGATAAATTATTAGAAGGTGCTTATAGTTTATGTGTAACAGAAGACTCTCATTTTGATGCGTTAAAGGAAATCGACTTTCCCAAAGTGGACGTGATAAATTTGATGGAATTCGTATCTCTTTTACAAAAACAATATACAATTAACCCAAATTATTAACCCTTTAAAAAACAACAAAAAACAAAAAAACAAAAAACAGATTACTAATTATTACTGATTTTCGAATCAATTAACTAAATTAATGGGGTGTAAACCCCTAGTATTAACTTATTTTTCTAAACAACTAAAAAATGAAAAAGATTCTTTTCTTATCGCTAACAGCGATTGCTATGCTGATTAGCGGAAATGCAAAAGCTGCGATTGCTTCAGTAACAGATTTGCAGAATGCAATCAATGACGCACCTCGTGGTGCAGCTACGGCAACTGTTATTACATTGGATCAGTCCATTGATTTTGGTGCAAGTAACATTGCTATTTTTGATCGTAACATTGAACTCGTGATTCCAGAAGGGATGAATATCACAAGTTCGGGAACTACCATCTATTTCTTAAAAGGAACTTTGAACATTTCAGGTAAAGGTTCTATTATTTCTTCTAGTACTGCTGATGCTATCCGTGTGATGGGTTCTGCTAATCCTGAAGCCGCCAACTATACCAACTTGACCGTTGGTAAAGATATTACCGTGATTGGTGGTAAAGGTATTCAAATTTATACCTTGGGTTGCGGTTATAAGTATGAAGAAGGTGCTTATGCAAGTATCAAAGCTTATGATAACAATGTATTGCAACCTTCGGCAGGAGCAGACCATATTACTGGCAAGATGAACTTGAAGGAAGAAGAAATTACAGAACTTAAAAATTCAGCCAATAAACTTCAAAGTGTTTGCTTTAAGTCTGGCTCTCATGGCTATGCTTTCGGTGTAAATGTTGACATTTATGGTAAAGTTAGCGGTCGTGAGTATGCGCTTCAAGTTTCCGGTACCGTTCGTGGTTGCCGTACAATGGCTAATGGAACGGCTCCATTTACTGGTGCTACTACTGCTAAGTGGCCTATGATTATCGTGGAAGAAGGTGCCGTGTTGACCGGTATCTCCAATGGTGGTAATATGTATCCTAAGGAAGGTGAAAGTTATCCGACAGGTATTTATGCAGCCGGTTATGCGGACTGGGTTATCAAAGGTAAAGTTACCGGTGATAATGGTATCATAGCTAAATCTGGTAAGGTTACCGTTGATGAAAGTGCAGAAATCTCTGCTACTGGTAATTATGTACAGCCCACTTCTGCTGGATCGGGAACAAAATCTTCTGGTAATGCTATAGACTTGACCTCTGATGATGCCTATTCCGGACGTATTGAAGTGTCTGTTAGTGGTGGTGCTTCCGTTAGTTCCGAAAAGGGATATGCTCTTATAGAGGAAGTTGCAATAGGCGCAACTACCAGTACCAAAACAGCTGATGTTACCATTACCGGTGGTAATTTCCAAGGTGGTGAAGGTAAAGCCGCTGTTAAGACGACTAGCGAGGTTAAGCAACAAATCGTAACGAAAGGTACAATTACCGGTGGTACGTTTAGCGATAACGAAATTAAAGAATATCTCCCCGCTGTTAGTGGTTTAATCACTATTGAGGTAAATGAGAACAATGAGCCCGTTTACGTAATTGGTGGTACGAAAGATCCTGTACAATGGAAGAATGAAGACATCAATACTGTAGCTGATGGTGCTTATGTTGAATACAAAGGTAGTGATGTAAATTATACTTTGACTAAAGATGTAAACATTGCTTATCTGTCTATGGCAGACAAAGAGAATGATGCTACTATTACCATTCCTGCTGGTAAGACCTTGAAGGTTGGTGAAATCGTTATGGGTGAGAATGCACAAATCGTTGTTGAAGCCGGTGGTAAACTTGTTGTTAATGGCGAGAATGGTATCATTGCATTTGAGGTTTTCAACTTGGTTATCAAAGCCGATGCTACAAACGGTATGGGTACATTCGTTTTGAATCCTGCTGTTAAAGGTAACAAGACTCCATGGGCTACGGTTGAGTATATGTGCAGTCCTTTAGCAGGTAAGTTTACTATTGCTAGCAAAACAGCATACTATTGGGATATTATATCTTCACCATTTGCAGAAATGATTTCGATTACTACTCCAGATCAGTCATCTTATTATCAACGCGTAGTTGATCAAGCATATGTCAATGTAACTGATAAGCAACAAATTTATGACAATGTTAAAGCATTTGATGCATTAGCAATCTGTCCGAATGCTGATCGAGGCTCAATAAAATACATTATGACTGGCAAATTGCAAGGCGCTACTTCTCTTGCAGATTATGCTGTTGTTTCTGGTTTCAACCACATGGGTAATGCTTATATGGCTAAAATGAATGCAAAAGAATTGGTAACTGAATTACAGCAAAATAATGGTAGCATTCGTACTCTCATTTATATTTGGAGCGTAGAAAGCCAAAAGTATATTGGATATAATGGATATCTATTACAGCTATTAGGTAATATTGATCCAATGAAATCAGCATTCTTATATTCAGATGGTGAAGGTACTGCTAATTTGAATTATGAAAAGTTGATTTGGAATGTAAACAAATAATAACTATGGTTAAGAAATATTTTTCACCTATCACTACAGAAATATTAGTGAGTAGTATGGAAATGCTATGTGATAGTAAATTTCCTGATAAAGAAGCGCCGACGCCAACAGACCCCACAACTCCGTTAGCTCCTGCTAGAAAACTTTATGTGTAAATTTTAAATTATAAAAAAATGAAATACTTAAAATTATTTTCAATTTGCCTTTTGGCATCACTTGCAATGAGTGTGTCCGCTGCTGTGACTGCTCAGGCAACTATTAAAGCTCAAGGAGATTTAAGCCAAACTCCTGACTATCTAACAATCACTGAGGATGATGCACTTGCAACTAATTTTGCTTCGCCAAATACAGGCATTTATAGTACTGCTGGTGGCAACGATTTTAGTGTGTCTTTGTATGCCGTTGATGGTGCAAATAAATATTCACCTGTTGCAAGCAAGAGTTTGGAAGGTCTGCAAATCAAGTTTATTGCTAACGCTTACGAGACTGCTTACACCATGTCTTTCTCCAATGTTAGCGGTACTGAGTACTTCTTACAAAAAGGTGATGATGCTGCAAATCTGATTCCTATGACTGAGGATTATGCTTTCACATGCGCTGTTAGTGCAGAAATCATTTTCACCGTTGTAAAACAAGCCGCTCCTGCTTACGACTATCCTCGTGATGGTTTGACCGCTGGTAACTGGTACACTATCTGCTTGCCGAAAGCTTCTTCGTCCTTCGTTGGCATGGAACTCTACAAAGTAGCTGGTTATGTTGAAGGTCAAGGTTTGGCTGTTGATCCTGTTGAAGGTCAAATGGTAGCCGGTATGCCTTATATCTTCTTAGCTACTGCTACCGAAATTGGCGTAATGTACACCGGTGAAGCAGCTGATGCTCAAACTGCTAACTATTTGGTAGGTGTGTTGGCAGATGAGTTTGTAACTCCTGCTGTTGCATACGTAGTTGCTAACAACGTGCTCAACTGGGCTGCTGCCGGAACTCCTGTTCCTGCTAACCGTGCATACTTGGCTAAAGAGGACATCACCACATTAGGTGCTCCTACTATTAGTGCTCCCGGTCGTAAGTTCATCGCTCCTAAGGCTATGCCTACCGAACTTAACGAAGTGGCTGCCGGCATGGCTGACGGAACATACATGATCAATGGTCAAGTTGTTCTCGTTAAAGGTGGTAAAATGTTTAATGTTCTTGGCCTCTAATTATTAACTATCCCCCTTCTCCCCCTTACTGAGGGGGTCGGGGGGGGGTGAAAAAACAAAGTTTTTATGAGAAAACAATATATCGCTCCTCTAAGCGAGGACATCAAATTGGAAGCCTTAATGGCTGAGTCGAAAATTCTGGATATTAATCAACCCAGCACTCCTGTAACAGGATTGACCGCTGAATAATCTATATCCTTAGAATATCTATAATTAAGAGCCGAATTGCTGAGTCAGTTCGGCTCTTAATGATTCCATCAATAAAAAAATCTCAAAAAATTTTGCTTGTTTGAGATTTTTTTTGTACCTTTGCAGCGTAAACGCAAAAAATCAGGATATATGCCAAGCAGGGAAGTACAAAAGATGATACCCAAGATTCAACAGTATTTTGCCACTCAACCCATTGAGCGTGCATACTTGTTTGGGTCATGTTCTCGAGGGGAAGAGACAAGAGATAGTGATGTGGATTTATTGGTTACTTACACCGATAGTGACAAGTTGTCCTTATTGACCATCTGCCACATTATGAACGAATTATCTGATCAACTTGGGCGAACAGTTGATTTGGTAGAAGAACGGGGTCTTCTTCCTTTTGCAGCTCCATCTGTTAACAAAGATAAAATGCTTATATATGAGAGAGCCAATTAAAGACAAAGGGCGTTTGGAACATATTATGCAAAGCATAACCAATTTGCAAAATTTCTCAAAAGGAAAGACTTTAGAAGATTTGGAGAATGATCATATCTTATATTTCGCTTTGGTTAAGAACATAGAGATTATTGGCGAGGCGGCATATATGCTTTCCGAGGAATTTAAATCAACACATGCAGATACAAATTGGAGAGATATTATTTCTATGCGGCATGTTTTGGTGCATGGTTACTATGCTATCAGTCCCGGACATGTTTGGTCTGTTATTGAGCGCGATATTGAACCACTCAAAAAACAGATTTTGCAATATCTTTCAGAATCTTAAATAGAACATTATACATAGCTAATTTGTACATTCTAACTACGTCCCGAGCGCGATATTAGAGGATGCACCAAAGGCGCTACAGTTTAGAGGAGTCCTTACTCCTTATTCCATTCTCTATTTAGATTTTCATTAGATTTCTCGGAGCGCAGCTCCGAATACAATCTATTTTTCGTCCTTATATTTTTGGCTGAGATTTTCAATCGGATTTTAAAATCTTACTAAAATCTTTGCTTAAAATCGAATTGACGATATTCTTTTTGATTTCGCTTACGCTCAGAAATCTAACTAAAAATCAAAGCTATTTCTGTAGCGCTTCCGGCGCATCATTCCATCAATTCATCATTCCATCAATAAAAAATCTCAAAAAGTTTTGCATATTTGAGATTTTTTTTGTACCTTTGCAGCCGATTGTGTTAACTTTTTTCTAAAAATGACAACTACTCATCTTTTCAAGGGGCTGTTTTGTGCCCTATTATGCCTTTGTGGAAGCCGCGTTGCAGCTGCTACAGGTGTTACTTTGGATGCTGATTTGAAAGCAGCACTTCCCAGTGGTGAATTTTTCTTACCTGCTCCTCCTGCGGTAGGTTCGTTGGTTTGGTTGGACGATTCCACCAAGTATTTTCAGTACAAAGAGATGGGGCATGTCTTTGACCAAGACAAGCAGGCTTATTGGGACTCTATCTGGGCTAAGATGAATGAGCAGTACTATTTCGCCCTCTATCGCGTAGGTGCAGATAGCGTGATGAATGCACCCTTTGTTAGTGTCAGTTGGACTAAAGCATCTGCCACTAAATACAATGTCAGTTATACTCGCAATACCACCGACTTCCCGGCAATGAATGCCTTGGAACTGCTCTGTGAGCAGATGAAAGAGGACGGTACGTCCGGCTTATGGCGCACACGACCGCGTCCTTATTACTATTTTGGTGATTGGTATGCCGGAAAAAAATATGCGAAAGACCTAACTAATGCATCTTCCTACCCTTCCGGTCATGGCTATTTTGCCGGACTGTTTGGTATGGCTATGCTCTATATTGACCCCGACCATTCGTTGGCTATCAAAAATATGATAGACGAATGGCTTAACTGCCGTCTTATCTTAGGAGCCCACTGGAACACTGACCTCAGTGCCGGCTGGCAATTGGGAGCCATCACTTTTGCTATCGCGATGAACTACGACCAATTCAAGAACGCAGTAGAGGCAGCAAAAACCGAATTGTCAACTTATCGTGCTGCCCAATTGGCACCCAAACGTATTCCCGATGATGTAACAGGTGAGCAAACATTAGAGAAAGCACAAACGGCTATTGCTACAACTCTCGCAGGTTGGAAAGCCGATTGCGATGCCAACCCGGAAAAGACTATGGATATTGAGATTAGCCGCACTTTCTTTTGCGATGGTTTCTACAACTCATTGTCCTTGCCTTTTGATATTGCAGAAGCCGATTGGACAGATGCCGACAAGAACCCTTTGGCAGAAGGCACACTCAAACGTTTCGTCAGTGCCGAAGTGGTAGATAATATCCTTAACATCACTATCGAATCGGCTTCGTCTATTGAAGCAGGCACACCTTATTTAATTAAGTTCCCTGCTGGCGACAACATCGTCAATCCTATTTTCAAGGGCGTACGTGTAGCTGCCGATATTGCCGGTACAACCGAAACAGAGGCGATGGACTGCAAAGGTACGTTCATTCCCTATCAGATTCCAACAGGAAAAGAATCAGGACACCTGATTTTAGGGGCTAACAACGCACTCTATTGGCCGGCAGAAGATGCTGAATACTTACGTGGCTTCCGTGCTTTCTTCCAAGTGAACGACACACCTGCTGCTGCGCCTATCCGCCACAATATGAGTACTCAATTGACGGAAAGAAGAACGCCGACAAATGACCCTTCTGTCCCTTATACCAATTTGCAAACCTATAAACTGATTGACGACGGACAAGTCTTTATTATTCAAGAAGGTATTAAATATAATATGTCCGGTGTCGTTAGATAAGAGACTTATGAAAACCTATATTCAACCGCAAAGCGAAACCGCCACTATTCATAGCGCAATGTTATGCACCTCGTCTGAAATCAAGGTGTCAAACGATCCGTTGTCCCAACGAGATGCAAGATAAAAGAACTCGCTCAACCTGCTAAACCTGCTCAACTTGCTAAACCGGTTAAACATATTGCTCATTCTGCTTCTGGGGTTACTCTCCGGCCAATTGGCGTATGCAGCGGAAGCATGTCCGATGGATAGCGTGATTACGTATGACCAAGATGGTAATCCTACATCCCGTTTGTCGTATGTGTATGATCAAGAAGGTCGCCAAATTGAAACTGTTGGATATAAACTTTCTAATTCAATATGGGTGGGATATTTCCGAAATACGACTGTATATACAACATCTGGAAAAGTTGCGGAAACTGCTAGTTGGACTTGGAATAATAATATGTGGGAAGGAAATACTAAATCTGCATATACTTACGATTCCAACAATCGAATTCTAACCGAATCTACTTTCTCAGGTTGGGCTGATAATGATTGGGTCGGACTTACTCGTAAAGAATACCAATATGATTCAAAAGGGAACAGGACAACGATAGCCACGTTGTCTTGGTCAACTACTGCAAAGGAATGGAGTCCGGATAATAAGTATGAATATGTTTTCGATGCCCAAAATCGCCAAACTGAAATCAAATATTATGTGGGTCACAATGGTGTGTGGATTTCTCAAACATGGCAAGAGTATGCGTATGACGGACATGGAAATTTATCTTTAAATCGGTATTGGAATGGCTACAATACTTCTACCAATAAATGGATTGGCGAATCATGGCAAAATAATACCTACAACACATCTAACAAACTAATTGCAAAAGAGCAATACGGCTGGAAAGATAATGATTGGTACGGCACTTCCAAAACCGAATACGGCTACAATGCAGCTGGCAAACAGACCATTTATATCAACTATACATGGAACACAACCACTTCTGCTTTTGATAAGTCCACCGAAACATATTACGACTACGACCAGTGGAACAATACCATCTTGCAGGAGCAATACCAGTGGCAGGGCACTCAGCGTACCGGCGTAGTCAAAGTGCGCTATGAATATACTGCCTATAACAGCGATCCGGTTATGACCGCCACCTTCCAATGGGACGCGACTAAAAGTATATTTATAGGTGTAGATAGTACCCGCATTGCCAAAGATGCTGCGGACAACCTCATCCTTAACGAGCAATACACATGGTCAGCCAACGATTGGGTAGGTACAAAAAAGGAGGAATACACCTACGATGCCAACAAACTTGTCCTCAGTACCGTTGCCTATAAATGGGACGTGGTAAAGAACACGTGGGGTTATAGCACTAAAGTGCTGGCGGACTACGATAGCCATAAAAACCAGACCAAAGACGAACGCTACCAGTGGACAGCAGATGCTGCCCTACCCGATGGCGGATATTGGAAGGGTACCAAATACGAAGTCACTACCTACAACGACAAGAACGTTGAGACCGACAAGATAACCTACCAATGGGACGACACCAACCGCCGCTGGTTGGGCAACTCCAAATCAATTTATGAGTTCGACGCTGCCAATCACCTCGTCTTAGAGGAGCAATATACATGGTATTTAGACCCCACTAATCCGGCAGGCGGATACTGGCAGGGTACCAAGAAAGAGGAGTTTGGCTACAATGCCGCCAATCAGCAAACCAAAGCCGTCACTTACGAATGGAGTACCGCTATCAACGATTGGATAGGCAAGACCAAAGTCCTGTCCGATTATGATAGCAACAAGAACCAAACCCTAAACGAACAATACACTTGGACTATAGACGCCTCGCCCGAAGGCGGCTACTGGCACGGCTCCGTCAAAGAGGAATATACATTCAACAAGAATAAGCAGCAGACCTCCTCGCTTATCTACGTCTGGAACGATACCGGGCGTGATTGGGACTATGTGTCAAAAACCAAGTCGGAATACGATACCAAGAAAAACCTGACTTTGGACGAACGCTACGAGTGGCAAAACGGTGCTTGGGTCGGTACACTCAAAAAAGAATATGCCTACAATGCCCAAGGGCAACAAACCATGTTTGCTTACTATGCGTGGGACGAGACCAAAGGGGCGTTTGTGGGTACACAGAAAGAAGAGACCGAACTCGATGCCGAAGGACGTACTGTCCTGCACGCTACCTATACATGGGGCACTACCGATTGGATAGGTAAATCCAAAAATGAATATACCTACACGGCTACCAACCAAATAGCCACGGATATTGTATCTCTGTGGAGCAATAATAAATGGACATATAGCACCAAGACCGAGAACACCTATACCGATAACAAGGTAACAAGTTATATCCGATACGATTGGGTCAATAACGCATGGGTGGCTGCTACCCGCTGGGAGCAGGTAGATGCCGATACGGAACGCAGTTACGAGTGGTGGAACAACAACTGGAGCATTACCCAGGAGAAAGCCAAGTCCTACGATGGTCAAAATAGGCTTGTCTCGGAGTCTATGCAGAACTGGCGGCAAGGCATACAGACTAGCGGCAGCAAGACCGAACATACCTACACGGGCAACAACCTGACCCAGAAATCGTCCTATATCTTTGAGAGCGATTGGGTAGAGACCGACCGCATTACCAATACGTTTGATACGGAGAACCGCCAAACCAACACCA
>JAKSMY010000025.1 GCA_024400275.1 Paludibacteraceae bacterium
AAAGCAGTCTTCTCTATCGGTGCAAGACACATCGACAAGCACACGAATGAGTAAATTTGTATTGCTTCCGCGTGTAGGGCTACAGTTACATCGCGCGTATTCATTTTTGCGCGTATCTGTTCGCCCTACACTTTGGATTTCGGACTCCGCCTTGCGAAAAAGCAATTCTTAGCCACAAGGACACGAATTGTTTCGCAATTCCCCCGAAATAGGGTCGCGTCTCTTTGGATATACGCAAATAATTGGGCTACACGGCTTGCGCCTCCTATATCTGTTTTGGCATTGTCTTTGGTGTGCAAGCACCCCACTACTATGCCAAAAACATCTATTGCATAGATTAAAAATCTATTTCGTACCCCAATTATTTGCCTATTTCAAATTTTTGTTGTATATTTGTACTCAAAATGAGAGCAGAGGATTTTCCCATATTAAATCAGTCGGTACACGGACGAAAACTCGTGTATCTGGATAATGCTGCTACTACGCAAAAACCGCATGCCGTACTGAATGCCATCAACGAGGCATACACCACCTGGAACGCCAATGTACACCGTGGGGTGCATCACCTCAGTCAAGTAGCTACACAACACCACGAGCAGGCACGCCGGCGCGTGGCGGATTTCCTGCATGCACGTTCCCCCAAAGAGATAATCTTTACCAAAGGTACGACAGACAGCCTCAATATGCTGGCTTTCTCGTTGGGCGAACAATGCGTACACGAAGGTGACGAGATAATCGTTTCCTATCTGGAGCATCACTCCAATATCGTACCATGGCAGATGATGTGCCAACGCAAAAAGGCTACGCTGAGGGTTATTCCTCCCCGTGCCGATTTATCGCTCGACATAGAGGCTTTTGCCGCTATGCTGAACGACAAGACACGCCTGGTATCCGTGGCGCACGTGAGTAATGTATTGGGTATTGTCAATCCCGTTAACGAGATTGTCCGTCTTGCCCATGAAAAGCATATTCCCGTTTGCGTAGATGCCGCCCAGAGCGTGCCCCATCTGCCCATTGATGTGCAGGCTATGGACTGCGATTTTCTGGCTTTCTCGGCGCATAAGATATATGGTCCGACGGGCTTGGGCGTGCTATACGGCAAGGAAGATTGGCTGAACCGGCTGCCTCCGGCTCAAGGGGGAGGAGAGATGATAGAGCACGTGTCCTTCGATAAGACCACCTACAACACACTGCCGTATAAATTCGAGGCGGGAACGCCGGATTTTATCGGCACTTACGCTTTGCAGGCGGCATTGGATTATGTGGACTCTGTAGGTCGAACCGCCCTTGCACAACACGAGGCAGAACTGACCGCTTATCTGGAGTCCCGGTTGGCAACAATAGACGGAGTGACTATCTACGCCCAAGAACAGCCCAAAGCAGGTGCCGTATCGTTCAACGTGGGACATATACACCCCTTCGACATCGGCACGCTGTTAGACCAGCAGGGAGTGGCTGTCCGCACGGGACACCATTGTGCCGAGCCGCTGATTGATTACCTGCACGTGCCGGGTACAATCCGGGTTTCTGTGGCACTGTACAACACCGAAGAGGATATTGACAAACTGATTTCAGCCCTCAAAAAAGCCGTATCTATGCTGGCTTGATTTAGCGGAGCGCGTAGGCTTTTCGGAACGACTCGAAGCACTCAGGGTGGGCTTTGAGCCGCGTTGTGATACGTGACAGCCACCCGATAGCCGAGTCGCCCTGCTGCACCGTATCGCCGGATACGTCTAAATGAGGCAAGCCGAAGAAACGGCATAAGGCATCTAAACACATCTGCGAGGCATTGCGCTTGCCCTCTACGGAATAACCTGCTATATGGCAGGAAACGAATAAAGCGCGCCTGTCGGTGCACAAAGCAGCATTGATAAACGGTTCGTTCTCCCAGCAGTCCAATACGTAGGGTTGTGTGCTGTTCAGCAACGCCTCCTCGTCCACTATCCCCCCGCGGGCGGCGTTGACAATAAGTGCGTCGGGTCGGCACTGGGCAAGAAAAGAGGCATCGCACAAATGGTAGGTGGAGGCATCTAAAGGGGTGTGAAAAGTGATTACATCGCATTGGGCGGCTATCCTGTCCAACGGCACACCTATCCGTTTGGGCGGGTCGTTCAGCAGCACGCGCCAGCCTAAACGTTCCGCCATAGCTGCCACTTTGGAGCCGACATGACCCACTCCGACAATGCCCAATGTCTGCTTGGTTGTCCGATGGAAAGTGGCATTTTCGCGTAACACCTCTTCTATATAGTCGCAAACTGCCTGTGCGTTGCACCCCGGGCAAGATGTCCAATGGATACCCTGCTGACGGCAATAAGACGTGTCAATATGGTCGAACCCGATGGTGGCGGTGGCTACAAAACGAACCTTGGAGCCTGCCAATAAATCCCGGTTGACGCGGGTGCGCGTACGTATAACAAGGGCATCGGCATCGTGTACGCGAGCCGGCGTAAAAGTCTCCGGAGAAAGAAACTCAACGGTGGCGTACGGATCCAGCACACCGTTGAGAAAAGGGATATATCGATCAATCAAAACCTTCATGGAGGTTCCTAATACTTGATATTGTCAATCAGCCGTACGGGTCCGCAATAGACAGTGACGCATCCTACGGCATTCTTGAAAGAACGGGCAGGACGCAAAGTGGTGGCATCTACTATTCGGTAATACTCCACTTCCAGGCCCGGAATGGAATTGATGGTGTCAGTAACCATTTTTTCCACTTGCTTGACCGTATGCACCTTAGCCCATTCGCGTGACATGAAGAGCGCGCGCGATATATTGACGGCTGTTTCTTTTTCGTCTTTGCTCAACCGTGCGTTTCGGCTGGAGAGTGCCAACCCGTTGGAGCCTCTGTAAATAGGACAGTCGATGATTTGCAGGTTGCCGAATGTGTCTTTGAGCGAACTGCGCTCCACCATGTGGTGGATAATACAGAGTTGCTGAAAATCTTTTTCCCCAAAATAAGCACGGTCGGGTTGGACAAGGTAGAAAAGGCGACTGACCACCTGCACGACACCATTGAAATGTCCGGGGCGCATCTTACCTTCCATCACTTGGTCTAAACCGGCAAAATCAAAGGAGAAAGTGTTGGCCATCTCGTCTGCCGAATACATCTCTTCGGGCGTTGGGGCAAACATGTAATTAACCCCCAATCCTGCCAGCAAGGTGGCATCGGCTTGCAGGTTGCGCGGGTATTTTGCCAAATCTTCCTTGTTGTTGAACTGGGTGGGGTTGACAAAGACGCTGACAACGGTAACATTGTTGTCGCTTACGCTGCGGCGAATGAGCGAGGCGTGCCCCTTGTGCAAGGCACCCATCGTGGGCACCAAACCAATGGTGGAATGTTGTTTCTTGCAATTCTCTACAACGGAGAGAAGTTCTTGTTTGGTGGATATAATTTGCATAATTATGTATGTTTTGTGTGATTATTTGACGCTAATAGTCGTAAAATTCCGCAAAATTACACAAAAATTTGCATATTTCAAAATTTTTTAGTAATTTTGTAACGGAATAAAGTTTTCTTCAAAAAACGTCGCCTATGAAAGAATCCAACCGAATCCTATTTGTGTCCCAGCAGATATACCCCTATTTGCCGGATGAGACACCTATCCGATTGCTCAATCGGCACTTGCCTGAGTTCTTTCAGAGCAAAGGTTTCGAGACGCGCACGTTCATGCCCAAGTTTGGCGAAATCAACGAACGTCGCAACCAACTGCATGAGGTAATCAGACTCAGCGGAATGAATATCATCATTCAAGATACGGACCACCCTTTGATTATCAAAGTGGCAAGTATTCCCCAGGCGCGCATTCAGGTCTATTTTATCGATAATGACGACTATTTTATGCATCGCAAGGGAATAGGGGACGAGAAAGGCGAATATGCGGACAATGACGAGCGAAGCATCTTCTTCGCGTGCGGCGTTATGGAGACGATAAAAAAACTGCGCTGGACACCGGATATTGTTCATTGTTCAGGGTGGATGTCCGCTTTGGTGCCGCTGTATCTGAAAACGGTATATAAAGATACTCCTTTCTTCGGTAATGCCCGCGTGGTGGTATCGTTAGATGACCAGGAATATCAAACCCCCTTTGGCACTAAATTTGCCGAAAAGATACGTGTGGAGGGTATGCTGTCGAATGACGTACGCAGTATAGAAGGTTTCCCCGTCGGGTATGAGGACCTAATGCGCCTGTCGTTGGATAATGCCGATGCTATCGTGTTGGCTTCGGAGAATATCAACCAGCGACTGGTCAACTATGCCGAAACAAGCGGCAAACCGATTCTGTCTTTCCAACAGAACACTCCTGAGGAGTATATGAAACTGTACAATCAGTTGCTAAATAAATGAAGCATACTATTCTAATAGGTTTACTGGTGTTGTCGGCTGTCTTGTCTTCGTGCAAAGACGATGTTATGTCTGCAGGCTCGGCGGCCCGAATGGAAGACGAGGAAGTTCGTGTTCATTCCGCTGTATATGGCAACATCAGTTCTCTGACCGATACGCTTGCCAACTTTGCCATATCGCAGACTCCGGACTCGTTCCTGTTGGGACATTTCAATGCCAAAAGTACCACGTCCGGACAAGATTTGGCTGTCGTCAGTTGCGATTTGCTGACTCAGTTTGCCTGTCCTGAAGGTTTTGCCTATCCCGATTCGTGTGAGGTGGACTCGGTAAGCCTGTTGATGACCTATCAGTCATGGTTTGGCGATGGCTACTCGCCGTTGACCATCTCCGTATATGAGATGGATAGAGCCACCTTTGACTATGGTAAACGCTATACCTGTGACGAGGACCTCAGTCTCTACTGGAGTGGCGAGGATTCAACGCACGCCGTATTGGAAGACCGTACCGTGGTGGCGGCTTTGCCGTCGGATTCCATTCAGATATCGGCTTCGTCCGGAAAATATGTGCCGTATGTCAAGTTCAAAATGAATGACCGTTTTGTTCGGAAAATGCGTAGCATAAAACGTTTCCCGTCGCAGGAGGAGTTTAATGAGAACTGTTTGAAAGGACTATATATAACCTCTACACAAGGCCAATCAACCGTGCTATATGTGTCCAACGTAACAATGATTGTTCATTATCATTATTACTACAAACGGGGCGATGAAGGCTATGTACGCGCCACAGATACCAAATACTTGTATGCCAACAAGGAAGTTAGGCAGGTGAACCGCTATTCCTACCCGGGGCGCGCCCGCGTGCTGGCTGCTCTGCAGCAGGACGGTGATAGCCTGAACTATATGATTACGCCCGGGTATATGTACACCTCGCTATCTATACCGATGGCGCAATACGTGGATAGTATTCACTCCTATATGACATTAAAGAACGGCGATACGCTGCAATCGTACGTCAATAAAGCCCTGATGAAGATAGATGTGGCGGCTTTTGACTCCACTACCTTTGCCGGTTTTACAACACCCTCTCAAACCATTCTTCTGATTAAACGTGATTCGATTGATTCGTTTTTCAAGCGTAACGGTGTGCCTGCCTTGACGGAAGACGGATGGGGCGTAAGTTATTTGGTTGGTGCCTTGGACCGCACGATAGACAGCCAACGCGTGTCGCATTATTACTACACGTTTGACCTATCTACAATGCTCCAGAAAGAACTCCGCAAAAAAGAACATAACGAAACGGAAGAGATGGTTCTGATGCCTGTTAATGTGGTTTATTCGTCCACATCAACCGCCACGATAATCAGTCAGGTCAAGATGGACCAGACGATATCGTCCACTATCTTATATAGTGCCAAGAGCCAACATCACCCCGTCAAGATAGATGTTGTGTTCTCGGGCTTCTCCATCAATAGTATTCATTAATAAGCCTGCGGCTATACACATAAAAAATGCCTAACTAAAGTGTTAGGCATTTTCTGTAAGATTTTAATATCTTATAAGGACGCTTGGTAAGCAGCGGCATCCATCAGCGATGCCAAATCGTCTGCGTTAGCCGGTTTGATTTTAATCATCCAACCTTCGCCGTAAGGGTCATTATTGACCAATTCGGGTTGGTCGTTCAATGTCTCGTTATATTCTAACACTTCTCCGGTAACAGGCATCTTCAAATCACTAACCGTTTTAACGGCTTCTACGGAACCAAAGACCTCGTCTTGCCCGATAGTCTCACCTACCGTGTCAATGTCAACGAAGACTATCTCACCTAATTCGGATTGGGCATAATCGGTAATACCGACATAAGCCACATCGCCTTCTTGGCGAATCCACTCATGGTCGCTTGTATAGCGAATATCAGCAGGAAAATTCATATTCTAACTTTTTATTGCGGTTGTTTGGTTAAATCATTTTCACCCAAGATAGACATAGCGCAACGGAATCCGATGGTGTTGGACGAGGCATTTTGATCCAAGAAACGGCGTGAGGAAGGATTGAGCCAATAAACACGGTCTTTCCAAGAACCGCCTTTATATACGCGTGCTTCCTTGCTCAAGCGCGGAACAAGGATATCGGTTGGATCCACTTTCCAATCAGGTCTGATTTCAACCGTGTCGGTCCAAGTGGTATCCAAAGGATAGTCGGTATCAATACGTGAAGCCAAGTCTCCATCTTTAAAATCTCGTTTATCGTCTTGTTCCGTATATTCAATCTCTACACGACCCAAAGAATCAATGGTGAAGGTGCCGTTGGCATCACGTTTGGGCTTGATATAGATATTACCGCGATAGGAGTTATACTCGGCCACTTCCATAGAACTGGTCTCGCGATAAACATCCATAACCCATTCGTTGACGTTACCTGCCATATTATACAATCCGAAATCGTTAGGCAAGAAAGCATCTACAGGACCTGTGATTACATAGCCATCGTTAAGCGCTTTAGACATACCCATCATGTCACCACGACCACGGATAAAGTTAGCCTGCATCTTACCGAGATTCTTTTTGCTTAAATCACGCGGATGATAACCGGACCAAGGATATATCTTACCCTCAATGCTCAAGCCATCTTCGTCTTCGTCAGCAATGGGAGCAAAAGCGGCAAATTCCCACTCTGCCTCTGTGGGCAGACGATAACCAACCACCAAGATACCGTCGGCAGTATTGACCTTACGGTCCTCACCATATTCGTTAGATAAGGGGTGACGGCCAAATTCCGGTGTATATTCGTCTGTATAGAGGTATTTCTCGGTGTTGAAGACAAATTTATCCTTAATCCACTCGTAAGAAGGAGCGTACCAAGTGATGGTATTTTCGGGGTCATCGGGGTCTGTTACCTCGTATGATTCCATGAAATAACCCGGGTTCGTTTGCTCCCAATCGTCCTTGTACCCCTCGTCGTCAACAGCTTGGAGGTCAGCAAACGGAGGAATGGCGATGGCACCACATTTGATAAGAGCCAATTCGTTAACGCGGTCAGAACGCCACTGGCAATAGTTCATGGCTTGTCTCCAACTAACGCCTACAACAGGGTAGAAACTGTAAACCGGATGACGGAAATAATACTCAAGATAGGGCTCGTTGAAAGCCAATTCCTCACGCCAAACGGTGGTATCCGGAAGAGTGTTTTTAACCATCTTCTTTGCCATTTCGTTGCGGCTGGAGCCGAATACCATCTCCATCCATTGCAAGTATTCACGCCAATCGAGGTTGGTGATTTCATACTTGTCCATATAGAATGAGCTGACGGTCAGCGTACGTGAGGCATTATTACGCGGGGCGGTAAGGAATTCGTCGCGTTCACCAATGGTAAACGAACCACCTTCGATAGCCACCATACCAATGGGGGTACCCGGCGTAACACCTTCAATAGCTTGGAAATTAGTAGTTTTCCGGTCATAATAATTCCAACCGGTGGCATGGGAAACTTTGGTGTTTAATTCACGTTTATTGCACGCACCAAACACAACAACAGTCGCGAACAAGACTAATTTTAATAGATTTTTCATATATCTAAAGTTATACATTTTCCATTTTCAGCCCGCAAAGTTACAAATTATTTTTTGAATACACAAATTTTTTTTGATTATTTGAAATATTTTTAGTAATTTTGCACAAAATATGATAAATAGTACACAGATACCGTCTTTTTATGAGCCGTGCGTAATGGGTATATTGAATGTTACGCCGGATAGTTTTGCATGCCATTGCAGCACAATAGATGCCGTTGGCGTGCTGAACGAAATGCATAAATTAGTGTCGGCCGGTGCTACGATAATAGACGTAGGAGCTTGCTCCACGCGCCCCGACGGAAAAGTGGCGGACGCGGATGAAGAGTGGCGGCGTTTACAAATAGCATTGGAGGCTATTCGTTCTGCTTATCCGGATGTGGTATTGTCGGTGGATACTTTTCGTGCTTCTGTCGCCAAGGAAGCCATAGAGCGATATGGGGTGAAGATAATCAATGATGTATCCGGCATGCAAGACAACGAAATGTTGCAGGTGGCGGCTCGCGCGTGCGTACCTTATATTCTCACGCACCCGCGCGAGGCATGTGCAGAATGGAACGGTCAAACAAATGTGGTGCAGGAGATGTTATCGTTCTTCGCTTTTCGTTTAGACCGGTTACATCGGGCAGGGGTGAGCGATGTGTGGATAGATCCGGGATTGGGATTTGGCAAGAGTCTGGAACAGAACTACACAATTATTCGCTGGCTGGCCGAATTGAAAGTTTTGCGGTGCCCGATTGCGGTAGGAGCCAGCCGAAAATCGATGGTGTATGATTTATTAGATCTTCATCCGTCAGAGGCATTGAACGGAACGACTGCCGTACATGTGTTGGCACTGATGAATGGGGCAGATATACTGAGAGTGCATGATGTAAAAGAGGCACAACAGGTGATTCGGATTATTCAACAATATAAGAAATGCTAAAAACATAAATTATGGAAGAATTTCTCTCTATCTTGACTTTTAGAAACGTTATTGATGTTCTACTGGTAATAGCCATAGCGTTTTATGCCTACCGTTTGCTCCGCAGAAGCGGTGCCGTCAATTTATTCTGGGGATTATTTATTTTTGTTGCCGTTTGGTTTTTGACGGGGTATGTTTTTCACTTGGAACTGACAGGTGCTTTATTCAACCAGATAATTAGCGTAGGTGCTTTCGCTCTGATTGTCATCTTCCAGAATGAAATTCGTGCTTTTTTCTATAAAGTAGGTTCGCACATGGAAAAAGGTTTTCTGTTCGGCAGATTACTGCCCCAGCAGCAAACTACCCGTATTGTAAACCAGTTGGTAAAAGCGTTGAAAGATATGAGCAGGGACAAGACGGGGGCACTGATTGTGGTGACCAATCGTCAAGATTTGAGTGAGTACGCCGAGTCGGGTGAGTTATTGGATGCTGCCTTGTCTGCCCGATTGATTGAGAATATCTTTTTTAAGAACTCGCCTTTGCACGACGGTGCGTTATTTATTACGAAAGGGCGTTTGCGTAGTGCCGCTTGTATATTGCCGGTATCTACGAATAAGGATATTCCGCTGCACTATGGTTTGCGCCATCGTGCGGCATTGGGACTGACAGAAACAACAGACGCAACCGCATTGGTTGTGTCTGAAGAAACGGGAACTATCTCGATAGCGTTGGGGGATAAGATACGCAGTTTGTCAGAGAGTGAGTTACAGGAAACCCTGACGCAACTATTTGCTGCCATGTAACCTGCCTATCCAACCCTTATTTTTTAACTTTACGCGGAATAAACTTCAGGTCGGACTTACACAGAACGCACTCGCGCGGCTCAGGCAAATCGAAGAATGCCGTAAATTTAATGCCGACAAATAAGTTGTTGATTTTTCCTGCTATGTTGGACGATGCTGCATCTTTAAGCGATGCGGCATCTATCATATCATATTGTGAAGGCGGAACATAAGCGGGAGCCATTGTCATAGGCTCGGTGGAACTTGCCTGGTTGATTTGGGTCAATCCGTAATCGGCAAACACGCTCAAGCGAAGATGTTTCTTGGAACGGAAACGATTGTAACCGGTACCCTTGATAATCTCACCTAAATAGCCGCCCATTTCAATTGAAAGAGCCAAGTCGGGCTTGAGCGTACAACGCATTTTGCCGGACATGGTGCGATTGTTGTAATACTGATACATCGGCATATTTTGCATCATGCCAATGACGCTGTTATAACCCTTAGTATCTACAGTAGCATCGCAAAAAGTCTGAACATTAATCAGGTATCCTGCTTTGAAGCCTGCCAGCATAAAGAAACGATTGGCCGTGAATCCCACCATAATCGGAATCTGAATATTCAGGTTCAGGTATTTATCTTGCCGGTCAACCATACAATAATGGTAGTCCACTTTTTCTCCTGTGCCGCCACCATATAGCGGATCCCAATCGAATTGATTATAAAGAACGCAATCGTTATCTTTTACTTTCACCGGATTGTAGAGCGCATTAACCCCTATTCCGACGTCAAACAAGAAATGCTCACGTTGTAGTTCATAACCAAATCCAACACCTAAACCACCACCTATACTATTTTTCAACTCCGAATCCTTTACCAACCAAGCATCTGCTCCTAATTCTGTCCAAACACCCAAACGGTTGGTAACGGGTTTGTAATACTGACCGGCACATAAACACTGGGCAAATAAAAGGCCTCCCAAAACGGCTAATGTGCTATGTAAAAAGCATTTTTTCACGATAAAATTTGTATTTATCAGATTTTTTCTGTAATTTTGCACCACTTTTACGTGTGTGGCATCACCTTTGCCGCCGCAAAGGTACAAAAAAATATTTATATATGCAAATTTTTTTAAAAAAGTACACATTTTTTACCAATTATTATGACTTTTAAGCGAACTTTAGTTACTTCGGCGTTGCCTTACGCCAATGGTCCGGTGCATATTGGGCACTTGGCCGGTGTGTATGTTCCGGCAGATATTTACGTGCGCTATCTGCGTATGAAGGGGGAGCCCGTATTATTTGTGGGTGGTAGTGACGAGCATGGCGTGCCCGTTACCATTCGTGCCCGAAAAGAAGGTATAACGACACAAGAAGTGGTGGATAGATATCATAATCTGATTAAGAAATCCTTTGAGGAATTTGGCATATCGTTTGATGTTTATTCCCGGACCACGAGCAAGATACACCATCAGTTTGCGAGTGATTATTTTCGTAAGTTGTACGACAACGGCAAGTTTATCGAGCAAACGACGGAGCAGTTTTACGATCCGGAAACAGGGCATTTCTTAACGGATCGTAACATCCGAGGCGAGTGTCCTCATTGTCATGCTGCAGGTGCCTATGGTGACCAGTGTGAGAAATGCGGGTCCACCTTATCTCCGGAAGAGTTGATTAATCCGTATAATGCCGAAACGGGTAATGCGTTAGTGAAAAAGCCCACCAGCCATTGGTATTTGCCTCTGGACCAGTATCAAGAATGGTTGGAAAAATGGATATTGGAAAACCATAAGGAGTGGCGTAGCAACGTATATGGCCAATGCAAATCGTGGTTGGACGGAGGTCTTAAGCCCCGTGCCGTGACGCGTGATTTGGAGTGGGGTATACCTGTTCCTGTAGAGGGCGCAGACGGCAAAGTGCTGTATGTGTGGTTTGATGCGCCTATCGGCTATATCAGCAATACGAAGGAGTTGTGCGATGCCAACCCCGACAAGTATGGTAAGTGGGAAACATGGTGGAAAGATTCGGAGACGCGGTTGATTCATTTTATCGGCAAAGACAATATCGTTTTTCACTGTATTGTTTTCCCGAGTATGCTGAAAGCCGACGGCTCGTATATATTGCCGGATAACGTACCGAGTAACGAGTTCTTGAATTTGGAGGGAGATAAAATCTCCACTTCGCGTAATTGGGCAGTATGGTTGAATGAGTATTTGGAAGATTTTCCCGGCAAACAGGACGTGTTGCGCTATGTGCTAACTGCCAACGCTCCGGAAACGAAAGACAATGATTTCACTTGGGCGGATTTTCAAGCTCGCAACAACAACGAGTTGGTTGCCATTTACGGTAATTTTATCAATCGTGCATTGGTGCTGACCAATAAATATTTTGATGGCAAAGTACCGGCGGCCGGAGCGATGACCGATTATGACCAAGCCACGATAGACGAGATGAAGCAGTCGATTGCGGAGATGACCCGTCTATTGGATGCTTTCCGTTTCCGTGATGCCCAGAAAGAGGCAATGAACCTAGCAAGAATAGGCAATAAATACTTGGCGGATATGGAGCCTTGGAAGACAGCCAAGACGGATATGGCCCGTACGGCTACCGTGCTCAATCTTAGTCTTCAAATAGCTGCCAATTTGGAAATAGCTTTTCGTCCATTTTTGCCCTTCTCATCAGCCAAGTTGCGTGATATGCTTAATCTGCCGGAGTTGAATATAGCACATTTAGGCTGTTTCCAATTGTTAGAAAACGGACATTCGTTAGGTGAGGTAAGTTTGCTATTCGAGAAGATAGAAGATGAACCGATTCAACGGCAGTTGGCTCGCTTGGAGAATATCAAGAAGGAGAACGAGGCAAAAGCCAAAGAAGAAGAGATGAATAATTGGAAACCGACGGTGATCAAGTCCAATACATCGATTGACGATTTTGACAAGGTAGATATTCGTGTGGCTACTGTGTTGGATTGCCAACCGGTAAAGAAATCAGAGCGTTTGCTTCAATTCCGGTTAGACGACGGAATGGGCGGACGTACGATATTAAGCGGTATAGCACAAAGTTATCCCGACCCCTCTGTTTTGATAGGTAAGCAAGTACTGTTTATCGCCAATTTCCCTCCCCGCAAGATGATGGGAATAGAAAGCGAGGGTATGATTCTGAGTGCCGTTAATGCAGATGGCAAGTTGGTGGTAACAACCGTTAGTGCAGAAGTTAAACCCGGATGTCAGGTAGGCTAATAACAGGTGGGTGCCATTCAACATATTGAGGTAGCATTAGTAGGAAGTGCAAAAAGCGGTAAATCGGCCTTGATAGCAGAAATGCAGAAAGCTGCCGATTTATTGCAAGGTATGGCTATTTCTTTTGATGAGCATCACTCGCACGAGGAGATGGATTGTGAGCACCATGATGTAGTGCTTCAAGTGGTAGATGCGATGAACCTTGAGCAGAGTTTGATGCTGACCCCCTCGTTTGTGGACCATCGCCACCCGTTGGTATTGGCAATCAATCGTTATGATTTGTTACTTCAAACGCATCACTCCTTACGTTTGGATCGTTTTAAGGAATTGATAGGCGTGCCGGTAGTTACCGTATCTTCAGTAACCGGTGAGGGGGTACAGGATGTGTTGGAGGCTATTGTAGGTGCGTACCAATCCGATATGACCAACTGGACTTGTCATCCTGTCGTACACAGTTGGGAGCAGAAAGATGAGGAAGCCTATAGAGCGTACGTACAGGGATTGTTGCATGAAACCTTGGTACACCCCCGGCTGGATAAGCACACGTTACTGGAAAAAGTAAATGCCGTATTAACGAATAGTTGGAGCGGTATTCCTGTTCTGATAGTTATCCTGTCTTTTGTTTTTTGGGCAACTTTTGCGATAGGTGAGCCGTTGCAGAACCTCTTTCAGACAGGTGTTAATTCACTGCATACATGGATTGTGGATACTTTCCCGGACGGGTGGTTACGCAGTTTGACGGCTGACGGAATAGTATTGGGAGTAGGGTCGTTGCTGACGGCGTTACCCAATATTATTATCCTGTTTTTCTTCTTGAGTTTGATGGAAGATACGGGCTATATGTCGCGTGTTGCTTATTTGATGGATGGCGTGATGCATAAGATAGGTTTGCACGGCAGGTCTTTTATTCCGATGTTAATGGGTTTTGACTGTAATGTGCCGGCTATTATAGCAGCGCGAGATATTCAGAATCCTAAAGACAGAGCGTTGACGGTGCTGATGGTTCCGTTTATGTCTTGTTCTGCGCGATTGCCGGTGTATATTCTGTTTATATCGGTTTTTTTCCCCCGTCATAAAGCTTTGGTGCTGGGCTCTCTTTATTTATTGGGGGTGGCACTGAGTTTTGTTTTCGCGCTTATTATGCAACGGACCAAATGGTTTAGGCATCAGTCTGCTCATATCATCAATGAGTTGCCGGATTTCAAGATACCCTCGTGGCATAGTATGTTGGGGCATATATGGTTTCGTATTAAGGATTTCTTACAAAAAATATCCACAGTGGTGTTGTGCGCCTCTGTTATTATATGGGCGTTAGAGTTCTTTCCGGCAGGAGATTTGAATCATTTGGACTCATCTTGGTTGGCGGGTATAGGCAAGTTGATTGAGCCGCTGATGCGTCCGTTGGGATTTGATTGGAAGATGTCGGTTTGTTTACTGACAGGATTACCTGCCAAAGAGGCTATTGTATCAACGATTTCGATACTCTACGAAGGCGATTTGACATCAGTAGGCTTTACTTATGTTAGCGCGTATGCCTTTCTTGTGTTTACATTGCTGTATTTCCCGTGCGTTGCCACTATATCCACCATTCGTAAAGAAATAGGTTGGCATTGGTCCGCCTTTACGGTTGTACATTCCGTATTGTTGGCTTGGATAATTGCTTTTGCGGTAACTATGATAGGAACGATTTTGTAATGTTGGAACGTATCATTGTCATAGGACTTATCGTATTGGCACTCGTGGGATTGGTTTATTTTTTATACCGCCAATTATGTCATTCAACGCCCGACCAATGTAAAGATTGTGCGTTACGCTCTATATGCAAACGGGCACTGACTCTGTGGATGCTATTTTTACCGGGTGTTGTTTGGGCACATTTGCAAGGAGCCGTTTTAGATGATACGGGTGAACCTTTGGCGGGTGCGAATATCTATTGGGCAGGTACTACAATAGGAACGACAACCGATGAGCAAGGAACCTTTGAGATTGAACCCATCCGTCAAACCAAACAATTGGTGACATCTTATTTGGGGTATCGCAATGATACGACTTTGGTGACTAACCATGATTTTATTAAAGTTGTGTTGGTGCCTGACGGTGTGTTGGACGAGGTGGTAGTGATGCAACGTAAGATGGACGTTTTGCGTTCCCGTTTTTCCGCTTTTGACATAGAAACGATTGGAAGCGGCGAGTTGTGCAGGTTAGCCTGTTGTAATCTTTCTGAGGCTTTTGAAACGAATGCTTCGGTTGACGTGTCCTATTCCGATGCAGCCACCGGCATGAAGCAGATAAAGATGTTGGGCTTGAACGGCACATACATTCAGTTATTGAATGAGAATTGCCCGGCTGCTCATGGGTTAGGCCAGTCTTTTGGAATGGAATATATCCCGGGAACGTGGATACAGTCGGTACAAATCAGCAAGGGCACATCTTCTGTGTTGAACGGTTATGAAGCGATTGCCGGTCAGATTAACGTGGAGTATCTGAAACCCCAGACGCAGGATCCTATTGAGGTTGATGTACTTTTGAATACCGATTTAGCCGCTGCCGTTGATGTGACCGGAGGTTGGGATATACCTGTTCCTAAGGACCCTATGTTAGGGGTATTGTCCACCGGTTTGCTGGCGCATTACCAAAACAGTTTATTGGAAACAGATGATAATAAAGACGGCTTTTTGGATATGCCAACCTATCATACGCTTAATCTGTTGAATCGTTGGTACTACAAGAACGATAATTACTCCTTGCAGCTTCTTGTTCGCGGAACGTATGACGAGCGTCACGGAGGGCAGCGTAAGGTACATATACCGAGTCCGTATTTGCTGGATCTGCGTACCGGCCGCATAGATGGTTTTATGAAACATGGTGTCCTGTTGGACGAAGAAACCGGTATGTCGTTAGGTATTGTGGCTGCCGCTTCGTATCACGACCAATACAACCAATATGGCAATCGGTTGTGGAAAGCCTCTCAAGTAAACGGTTATTTGAATGTTATTTTTCAGAACACGTGGGAAGGCGGACCCATATTAGGCGGTGATACGGACAACGACCACCAATTGTCGGCAGGTATAAGTCTTAATTATGATCAATATAAGGAGGATTTGACCTTGTTGTCCAAATTTAACATGAATCGCACAGAAGTTACTCCCGGCCTATTTGCCGAATACACGTATAAGATAGAGGATATGTTTTCGATGGTAGCGGGTTTGCGAGCAGATTGGTCCTCGCGTTATGGCATTTTCTGCACGCCCCGGTTGAATGTGCGCTATTCGCCTTGGGAGTGGTGGACTATACGGGCCTCTGTCGGCATCGGGTACCGCAGCCCGAATATTATTGCCGATAATGCTCAATATCTGCCGTCTAATCGTGAGTGGACCTACTTGGGAAAGAATTTGTCAGATGCTGATTGGGGGCAAGAACGTAGTATGAACACGGGTGCTACGATGACATTTGATATTCCTATTCGCAATCGTACATTACAAGTGACGGCGGAGTATTACTATACCCGTTTTACAGATGCTGTTATTGTTGATTTGGACAGGGATCGTCATACTGTTTCTTTCTATAACCTATGCGATGTGCCGGGGGCGCAATCGTTCAGCCATAGTGCCCAGTTGGAGGCCTCAATGGAGATTCTTTCCGGCTGGACGATGACGGCAGCCTTCCGCTATACCGATGTTCGTCAAACCACATACAATGCTGCGGCTAAGATGTATCAGTTGCGTGAAAAAGCTCTTCAGAGCCGGTTTAAAGGCGTGATAACTACCGGTTATAAAACGCCGAATAACTCGTGGCAGTTTGATGTGACGGCTCAATTTAACGGCCCCGGTCGTTTATATGACGGTTTAGACTCCCGCTATTATTCGTGGTATCCGCAGTTGATGGCACAGATTACGAAGAACTTCCGTCACAACGTGACGGTTTACGTAGGGGCTGAGAACATGACTAATTATACGCAAAATCACCCTGTGTTGGGTGATTGTACGCCGGAGGGTATCATCGATACATCTTCTCCAGATTTTGATGCGTCCACTGTTTGGGCACCCTTGACAGGGTGGCAGATTTACTGCGGTTTGCGATGGAATCTTGACCGACCGAACAAAACCGAATAGTTTTTATTTTTGCAGTTCAGCTAATAATTGTTGCCGCATTGTGTCGTATTCGGCATCGGATAAGTACACTTGTCCGGGATTCATCTGGAATGTTCCTCCGTAATCCGGACCATCTATGTATTTAGGAGCCAAATGAACATGCAGGTGTGATAGTTTGTCGGCATACATGCCATAATTTATCTTTTCCGGATTGAATAATTTTTGCATAGCGCATGTTACCTGACATACATCGGCCATAAAGGCATTGCGCTCTGCTTCGGGCAGTTCATTCAAGTCATTGACGTGTTTGTCGTACGCAACAAGGCAACGTCCGTGATACGTTTGCTCTTTGAAGATGAAAGCCCGTGAAACACGCAGGTGGCATATTTCAATCATAAGGTTGTGAAGCGTCTCGTTGTTGGTGCAATAAAGGCACTGTTTTGGATCTGAATACATAGTTGTTATTGATTAGAAAGGTTGTTGATTGTTTTATTTTTCCAAGACGAAGTTAAAGGTTCCGACCAGGTTCCCGTCGATAAAGAAATCAGCCGTATAAGTTCCTTGTTGCAGGATTTCCTCTACCGGCCAGTACATGGTGGCGGTCATTCTTTCTCCCGCATATTCAATAGATTGGCGTACCGAATACGGGATTCTCCCGTTCTCGTAGTCAAACAGGTTGTTGATATTTTTCTGCATAACCTCGCCGTCCGGACAACGCAGGGACAGGTAAACTGTTTTTTCACCCGGTTGGCATGTTATATTACGCTGTATGGTGTAGGTGAATTGGAGTTTATGAATAGCGTTGAAGATAGATGTTTTGCGGTCACGTTTATTCAGCGTAATCATACTAAAATCACTTACTTGCAGCATGGCAGCCCGTGTAACCACCTCTGTGAGTTGGGTATTTTGGTTGGATAATTCCGTGTTACGTGTCGTAATCTCTTCGTTTTGACGGCGATACTGAACATTCTCCTCCGTCAACCGTTGATTCGTTTGGTTGAGTGAATCGATTTGGTGTACATAACTGACCATGACGGCGCGAACGGTAGCCAGTTCTTTCTTGAGTGCTGCTATGCGGCGGGCATTGGTAACTTTGGTGATACGCAGTTCCTCCAATAGATCTCTCACCCGTTGCTGTTCTTGCGCCAAACGTTCGTGCAGCGAGTCGTTCTGAATATCCATTTTCTGATAGCCGTCAAACTGAATGGCCAAGTCTTCGTATTCGTCCTCCAACGCTTCCTTTTCAAACTCTAACTGTTCCACCATTTCGTCCATTTGTTGCCGTTGGTGCAGACTGAACAACAATAGTGTTGCTACCGCTGCAACCAAAACAACCACAAGGGCGATGATATATCCTTTTTTTATATTCATATACATTACAAGATTGGTAAGATTTTTTCCAATTGATTACCCCGAGAGCCTTTTACCAGGATATGGTATCCCGCCAACGGGTGTTCCTTCAAATAATCCGACAGTTCAGTCACATCGTGAAAAACAGGGTAAGGAGCCGTAGTGGAACGATACTCCTCCCCTACCAATAAGACATTTTCTGCCTTGCGTTCCAGCAACATGTTGACGATATTCTGATGCTCGGTATGACTGTATTCTCCCAATTCGCGCATTTCGCCCAGAATAAAAGCCATCGGTGTCTGTTGTGAACGGGTGAAAGACTCTATGGAGGCTGTCATTGAGGTTGGGTTGGCATTATAGGCATCAATAACGACTTCGTTTTGGTCAGTAATCATTGCCTGCGAACGGTTGTTGGTCGGCTGATAGGCGCGTATGGCTTCGATTGCCACTTTACGTTTTACTCCGAAATGTTCGGCAACACATAATGCAGCGGAGATATTTTCGGCATTATAATCCCCCACCAAATGGGTTTTGGTTAGCATTGGCAAAGTAGCGTAGCCTATACTCGATGTTATGTTGATGTTATGTTGCAACCCCGAATAATGCAGCATATTTTTCAGGTATTCGTTATCTTCGTTGATAAAGATACCTTTGGTTGATTCGGGGTGTGCAAAGAGATAATCATAAAGTTCTGCTTTGGTGCGCTGTACGCCTTCAAAAGAGCCGAAACCTTGCAAGTGGGCACGTCCGACATTGGTGATAAGCCCGTAGTTGGGTTCGGCTATTTCAACAAGTTCTTTGATATCACCCGGGTGAGAGGCACCCATCTCGATGATAGCCAACTCGTGCGCGCGCGTGATTTGTAATAAGGTAAGCGGTACGCCGAGTGAGTTATTGTAGTTGCCTTGCGTATAGTGCAGGTTGTACATGGTAGATAGGACGGCAGCGGTTAGTTCTTTGGTTGTGGTTTTGCCGTTGGTGCCCGTGATGGCGATAATCGGCAAACCTAATTCACGCCGCCACGCCCGTGCCAAATCTTGCAGTTCAGCCAGAGCATTATCTCCCTTGATGACATAAGCAGCCCCGTCTCGGACTGCCTGGTCAACAAAAGCATTTCCATCGAAATGTTCCCCTTTGAGAGCCACAAACACGCAGCCGGGAATGACTTGGCGGCTGTCGGTGGTAACGAAAAGCGAGTTTTTATCTTTTATGAGAAAATCCCAGTTCATTATTTTTTGTTAGGCAATTCAAGGCCGTAACCTTTTTTCTGGTCTTCTATTTTCAGCAGTAAAGTGCAAATCAGTGCAAATACACCGAAAGAGGCAAAGATAATCATTGGAACGGTAAATCCGCCGGTGCGGTCAATGACCCAACCGATTAACAGAGGTACCAATGCCAGTCCTATATTCTGCACCCAGAAAATCAGGCAGTAGGCGGAGCCTAATACTTTTTCGTCTATGATTTTCGGAACACTCGGCCAAAGCGAAGCCGGTACCAACGAGAAACTGACTCCCAAAACGGCAATCAGTATGACTGCCAACCATTTTGCAGGATAAACAGGCAAAACGAAGGCAAAGCATAAGTGGCACACCAGCATAATAGTGGCACCGATGGCCAACATAGTGGCACCCTTGCCTTTGAAGTCTAAGAATGCGCCCAAGAAAGGTGTTAGTACCATTGCCAGCAACGGGAAGAAGGAGAATAATCCTGCCGCCGATGTGGGGTCAATCATCAATGTCTCGCTTAGGAAACGTGCGGCATATTTCTGGAATGGAAAGATGCCGGAATAGAACAGTACGCACAGAAGCGATACAATCCAGAACATCTTGTTGCCAAAGATGGCAAATAAGTCTCCTGCACGGAATTCGTCCTCAGGATCTTTCTCTTCCGATAATTCGCCTACGGCCTTAAGTTGGTTATCAAACTTAGTATCCATGACCGTAAAAATCAAGAAATTAAGTAAGCCGATAACCAATAACAAGGTGCAGAATAATACCGGTGCAAAAATCGAGTGATTGTAATAATTGCTGATTCGCGGAATAAACATCATCACGGCAAAGACACCGATTCGTGCAATCGCCATTTCCAGTCCCATTGCCAATGCCATTTCTTTGCCTTTGAACCATTTGGCAAGAATCTTGCTGACCGTGGTACCTGCCATTTCGCAGCCACAACCAAAGATAGCAAATCCCACAAATGCCAATTTGCATGTTCCGGGCATACCGGTAAACCAAGAGTCTAACCAAGCACAAAGGGCGGATTGGGTGAACCAGCCGCTGACAGCAACCATGATGACCATCGCCCCGACTACCATCATCGAGGCAGCAAAAACGCCTGCGAAACGGCTACCTTTTTTATCAAGTATATAGCCTGCTAACAGCAGAAAACCAAACACGTTGACGATGTATTCGCCCATCATAAAAGTACCATAGTTGGTGCTGGTCCATCCGAATAAGCCCCCTAATTCCTTGGGCAGTTCGATGATTGTTTCAAGGGGGGACAACACATCTGCCATCATATAGGCAAAGAACATCATGCTTGCCACCAATATCAACACGGTCCAACGTGCGAAGGCATTATCACGCATGGTCTTTTGTATCTGTTCTACACTCATAATGCTTTTTCTTTTTAAGCCATTCTGCCTTGCGTTTTTCGTACTCGGCATAGTGCGTTTCTAAATAACCGTCAGCCATTACTTAATGCCTAATTCTTTCTTAACTGCGGGCATGAGGTCGGCAGCGTCTTTGCCAACGTAAACGGTGGAAACAGCCGAGTCGAAAACAAACGTATAAGCCTCGGACTCACCCACTTTCTGGATGGCTTTAGACATCTTCTCGTGGATAGGAGCCAAGAGTTCTTGTTGTTTCTTCTGAACGTCCTCTTTGGCTGTCTCATAGGTCGTTTGAATACGTTGTTGGATGGTCATGATTTCCTCTTCCGTGATTTGTTTGATAGCATCGGTCATTGTGGCTTGCTTGGACTGATAGTCCTGCACTTTTTTCTGATACTCCTCCTGCATGGTTGCCAATACACCTTCGTAGTAGCTTTGAAGGCTGTCTAATTGGGTGTTCGCAACTTTTACTTCGGGCATTTGCGCGAATAACTCTTGGGTGTTGATGTAACCGAATTTTTGTGCGCTGGCAATCATAGGTAATGCCAAGGCGATAAGAATAATAATTTTTTTCATTGTTGTATAATTTTTAATGGTTAAAATGTTCTTTATTTAGCTCCTAATTTTTCCAATACAGCATCGGAAATATCCATTTTATTTGACATATAAATCAGCGACGGGTCGGCACTGCGGTCTTTGATGACGCTGATAAACTGTTCGTTTGCCACATCTTGCACGGCAGTGTAGATTTCATCTTGAATAGGTTTGAGCAGGGCCTCACGTTTCTTGAACAACTCACCTTTTTCCCCGAAGTATTTACGTTTCAGTTCCATCACTTCGTTTTCCTTGTCCAAAATGATTTTTTCGCGTTCTTTTTTCATCTTGTCGCTCAAGAAAATCTGCTCAGTTTGGTAATTTGCCACCAATACTTGAGCTTCTTTCTCGGCATCTTCTATCTCTTTTTGCCAACGCTTGGTAATCAAGTTCAACTGGTCGTTAGCAGACTCGTATTGCGGCAGGTTTTTGAGAATATACTGCAAGTCGATATAGGCAATAGATTGCCCGCTTTTAGGTGCTGCCGACAAGTTGGAAGACCACGACATGGCGAATAGAACAAAAAACGTGCCTAATAACTTGATAAATGTAAAAGATGAACCAAAAGAGTTATTTTTCATTGTCGTAAATTTATAATTCCTGACCAAGTACAAAGTGGAATTGCGATCCACTGTATGATTTGTTGCCGTTGATGTCGTCAAATCCCCAACCCCAGTCTATGCCAAGAAGACCGAACATAGGCAGGAAGATACGTACACCGACACCGGCTGAACGTTTCAAGTCGAAGGGGTTATAGTCTTTGATGGAGGCGAAACAGTTACCGGCTTCCATAAATGCCAAAGCCCAGATAGTAGCCTGCTGTTCAAGGGTGATGGGGAAGCGCAGTTCCATGGTGAATTTATTATATACATAACCCATGTTTCGTCCCAGTGTGTAATCATACGGAGTTAACGATCCCGCCGAATAACCGCGTAATGCCACATATTCGGTAGAATAACTGGTGTAACTACTCATACCGTCGCCACCCATATAGAATGTCTCAAACGGAGATTTGGTCTGCTTGCGGTATTCGCCCAAGTAACCAAATTCGGCACGCGCCATCAGCACCAGTTTGCCGTCCGGTGAAAGGGGCGTGAAGACCTTGCCGTTGAATTTGAGTTTATAATATTCCAGGAGATGATATTTCTCCGAATTGGTCATATTATCCAGGTCACGGTCGGTGTAACCCATTATGCTGGACCACGGAGGAGTCACTTTGGCTGTTAGCGAGAAGGCTGACCCGCGACGGGTATAGATGGGGTTATCTATGCTTGAACGGGAGAGTTGTAAGGTTAATGCCAAGTTGTGGCATTTTCCGTCGCTGACCAGCAGGTAGGGCCAGTTCTTCATCCAGTACATTTGGTAACCTAATTCTCCGTAGAAGGAGAAATAGTCGTCCGGCCAATTCAGTCGTTTTCCATAGCCGACGCTCAAACCAAAAGTACGCAGGTATTTACCAGGGTCCGCCTCGGACTCCTGTAACTGTTGATAATAGTCCGAATTACCGGTGTAGTAATAACTGGAATAGTAACTGTTATACAAGTTTTGATACGCCTGATAATAACGATCCGAATATCCTGTTTGCGACGAGAAGAAGGCTGCTATGCTCAACTGATTGGGGCGTTTGCCGCCTAACCACGGCTCCATGAAACTGACGCTGATGGAGTTGTAATAAATACCGTTGGTGCGGAAGTTGATAGCAAAGGTCTGCCCTTCACCTTGCGGCACGATGCGATATGCTTTTTTGTTGAACAGGTTCTGAATGGCAAAGTTGGTAAACTTCAGTCCCAGCGAACCCACCAGGCCCGTAGCACCCCAACCTAACGAGAACTCAATCTGGTCGCTTGACTTGGTCTCTAATTGATAGGTTATATCTACTGTGCCGTTTTCCGGGTCAGGTTGAATATCTGGCACCAGTTTTTCTTGGTCAAAGTGTCCCATTTGTGCCAACTCACGCAACGAACGCATAATATCCGATTGGCTGTACAACTGACCGGGCTTGGTGTATAACTCACGGCGGACGACATGTTCATAAACGCGTGTATTGCCCACGATGTTGATTTGGTTGATGGTGGCTGGTTTGCCCTCGTAAATACGCATCTCGAAGTCGATACTGTCGTTGTCAATCTTCACCTCCACAGGGTCAACATTAAAGAAGAGGTAACCTTGGTCTGTGTATAGTTTAGCCACGGCATCATCGTCCTCGTTCAAACGCTTGTTCAGTTGTTTTAGGTTATATATATCGCCTTTTTTAATGCCTAAAATGCGGTTCAGATATTCGTAAGGATAGAGGGTATTGCCCACCCAGTCTATATTGCGGAAGAAGTATTTTTCTCCTTCAAAAACATTGAGATACACATCTACTTTGGTCGGATCTTCCGGATTAGGAACAACGCTATCGGAAACGATGTAGGCATCACGATAACCGATTTCGTTATATTTTTCGATAACGGCATCTTTGTCTTTTTCGTATAGGTCTGCCACGAATTTCTTGCTGCGGAAAAGATTGATGAAACGATTATCGTTGGTCTTTTTCATGGCACGGTTAATCTTGTTGTCTGACAAAATTTCGTTGCCGGAAATATATATCTTTCCAACTTTGGTTTTAACTTTTTTATCTACATCTACCAATACTTTCACATAACCTGCGTGGTCTCTGTCCTGGAACTCGCGAATACGGACATCTGTATTGTGGAAGCCCTTTTCGGCAAAGTATTTTTTTATGGCTTTGATGGCGCGGTCTTTCAGGTCGGGTGTCATCTGACTTCCTTTGGAAATGCCCACTTTCACCTCTATGTCTTCCCGTTCGTTTTTCTTTAGACCGTTGTATTGCAACTCAGAGATACGGGGACGTTGTTTCAGTTGGATTTCCAGCCATACTTTTCCGTCTTGCATTTTGTTTGCCACAATCTTGACATCGGAGAACAGACCTTGTTTCCAAAAGCGTTTGATGGCTTTGGTGATTTGGTCACCGGGTATGTCTATCTTGTCGCCTACTGCCAATCCGCTAAAGCCGATTAGAACGAAGTCCTCGTAGTTGTCGGCACCGGTAACTTGAATATCGGCTATTTCGTAGGTGTTGCGTTGGTAGTTATATTCAATCTCCGGCAACGAGTCCTTCTGTGCCCAACATAAGATGGGCAACCAACAGGCTAATATGACAAATATCTTAATTCTCAATTCTCAATTCTCAATTCTCAATTATCAACTGTCAACTATCAACTGTCAACTATCAACTATCAACTAACTGTTCACTGGTTTTGCCAAAGCGGCGTTCTCTATGTTGGTAATTAACGATGGCTTCGTAGAAGTGTTCGGTAGTAAAATCCGGCCATAAGCAATCGGTGAAATAGAGTTCGGAGTATGCCAATTGCCACAGGAGGAAATTGCTGATTCTGTATTCGCCGCTGGTGCGAATAAGCAAATCCGGGTCCGGAATACCTGCCGTGGTCAAATAGCCCGACAGGGTATCTTCGGTTATGTGGTCACCGTCTAATGTTCCTTTTTGGGCATCTTGCAAGGCTCTTCTGAACGCGTCGGTTATCTCCCAGCGGGACGAATAACTGAGTGCCAGTACAAGATTAAGGCCGGTGTTTCCCTCTGTTTGTTTCAGACATTCTGTAAATTTGGCGCGTGTTACTTCGGGCAGGCGGTTCAAATCGCCTATGGTCAGCAACCGGACATTGTTCTTCATAAGGGTTGGAGTCTCCTTGCGGATTGTCTCCACCAAGAGAGCCATAAGAGCATCTACTTCTTCTTTGGGACGATTCCAGTTCTCGGTAGAGAAGGCATAAAGGGTAAGATAGTCAATACCCATTTCGGCGGCAGCGGTAGTTATTTCGTGAACGGTCTGTACGCCTTGTTTATGACCGAACATACGCTGTAAACCATGTTGTTTGGCCCAACGCCCGTTGCCGTCCATAATGATAGCCACGTGTCTCGGAATACGTTCGCTTTGTATTTGTTCTTTATAACTCATAATTGTCAACTATCAACTGTCAACTCTAATGCTTGCACATCTGGCATACTTTTTTGTCCATTGCAAATTCAAAGGTCAATCCTAAACTGATGGTGCCGGTTATATCGCAATTGAGTACATTCGTTCCGTTCAAGTGATAGGTATCGTTCCACTCCCCCACGTTTTCCAGGTCATCGGCGAAATACAGGTTGTTTTGCCAAAGCACTTGCAGGTTCATTCGGGGTGCAAATTTCCACTTGAGACCAATGCCGAAGGGCATATATGCACATATCTGTTTGAAGTCGTTGTATAAGCACATGCCCAGTCCCCACATGATGTAGGGCGTAATCGGCTTGACTCGCCGGTCATAACTTTGAGGACCGAAACGGAAAAAATTGAATTCGGCTGCCGCGTCTATATTGACGAGGTGATTATCCCATTTCTTGTCCGCATATTTTGTGCCGGACGGGTTTGGACCTGCAATATGATGCATCACGCCTTGGGCTTGTAACGACCACCGTTGATCGAACCGGTATCGAAAATTGGCACCGTACATCTCCCTTACGTTTTGGAACATGTGTTCTGTTGCATCGCCTATGTAGTACCCACAACCGCCTTCTATTCCGAACTCGCACCTGTACATACGTTCTGCGGCTTGCGCGTAGGAGAAAAAACACGTCAGCAATAATCCAACCAATCCTATTTTGGCACGATACGTCATAATAGCCCGCAAAGATACAAAAAATTTTTGACATACGCAAACTTTTTGAATGGAAAATGGAAAATTGAGAGTTGAGAATGATTTTTGTTTACTTCTTGTCTTTTTAGTTGTAGTAACATGATGAGTATATGATGAGTATACGGTGAGTATAGGATGAGTATAGGATGAATACGCTTTTTTTCTCGTTTGACAATGCAAAGATACAACATTTTTTGGCAAATTGTTGGTCACAAGTAACCATATTTACTACCAATTAGGGACAGACCCTTTTTGGTAGTTTTTTGCATGGTGGCATAGTGGCAGATGTGGCAGATGTTTTTATAACTTATTATATTTGTCTTATCCTGAAATAGGTTGACACATTTAGTAATCAAAAAATGATCAACATT
>JAKSMY010000026.1 GCA_024400275.1 Paludibacteraceae bacterium
TTTCCAATGTTTGTTGTAGTTCCATAATGCAGTAAATTTAATGTTGTAATTGAAAATCGACTGCAAATTACTATTTTTTTGATATATTCAAATTCCGCCTACAAAGGTACTATCTGCGTGCGAGGGCGATGACCTCTTTGGCAATGCGGGTGGCAGAGTCGGTCTGTGCTAACAGGTGAACATTATGGCTGAGCGTGGCGAGACGTTTGTCGTCGTGGATAAGGGTTAATGCCGTGTCAATGAGGGCGTTAAGGGAGACTTGTCGAGACGCGTCTGCGGATTGAGTATTGACGGGTTGGGTGGCATCGGCATCTTTGACCAAGACGGCAGCGTCTTTATTGACCAATGCCATCGCGTTGTGGGTCTGATGATCCTCCGCTACATTGGGGGAAGGAACAAGAATGGCAGGTTTGCCGAGAAGGCAAATCTCGGATATGGAAGAAGCTCCGGCGCGTGATATGACCAAATCGGCTTGCGCGTAACGGTCAGGCATATCCGACAAGAAAGCCAAACACGTAATCCAATCGGCACGGCGGGTTGCTGTATCGGCAGATTTTTCTGTGTTTTTGTGCCTTGCTGAGATGTTGAACAGATGTGCGTTCTGTTTGTCCACCGCTTTTTGGCATTGTTCGTAGTAGGTTTTACCCGTTTGCCAAACGACATCTATGTCAGAAGCGGCGAGTGCAGGTAGTCCCGCCTTAACGGCTTCGTTGATGGTTTTGGCTCCTAAACTACCACCGATAATGAGCAGGGTCTTTCGTCTGGTCTCTTCACGATGTCCATTCATCAGATTTTGGCGAATAGGGTTGCCGGTAAGAATAATCTTGTCCTTGGGGAAGAAACGTTCCATCCCTTCATAAGCAACACATATTTTAGACGCTACATCTTTGAGCAGTTTATTGGTGACACCGGCAAATCCGTTTTGCTCTTGCAGAAGAATAGGAATACCCATTTTGGCAGCCACTTTCATGGCAGCACCACTGGCATATCCGCCTACGCCAACTCCTACGTTGGGTTGGAAATCACTGATGATTTTCTTTGCCATTCGCATAGAACGAAACAAATCCCACAGAACGCTGATGTTCTTCCAAGGTTTTGTACGATTGAATCCCCGTACGGGAAGACCGACAATCTTATAGCCTGCTTGTGGAACACGTTCCATTTCCATCCGTCCCAAAGCACCGACAAACAATATGTCGGCTTCCGGGTCAAGTTCTTTTAAGGCATTGGCAATACTGACGGCGGGGAAGATATGTCCTCCTGTTCCGCCTCCGGAAATAAGGTATTTCATAATGTATCGTTAATAGAAGTTAAATCAATAGTAGGTGCTTCTTCACGGCTGGCGCGTGCGCTTGCTGTTATTTTAGCTTTCATCTCGTTTTGCTCTCGTGCCACACACATCATAACCCCAAAATAGAGACTGGTAATGATGGTGGTGGTGCCTCCTGTACAAATCATAGGAAGCGGTTGTCCTGTAACAGGTCCCAATCCCACTGCCACTGCCATAGAAACAAACGCCTGACAGGTAATCATCAGTGCCAGTCCCATCGTCATCAGCATAGGCCCGTAATTCTCATATTTGCTGCTGGCATAGCAAGCCCGAAACAGAATGGCCAAGTAAATAAAAATCAAAATACCTGCTCCCACCAAACCTGTTTCTTCTACGATGATGGCAAAGATATAGTCGGCATACGCTAAAGGAAGAATATCCCGTTCACGACTATTACCTGGTCCGACACCGAAAGGTGTTTTCCCCCCTCGCATAACGGCAACTTTGGCGATGGAACGTTGATAGTTATCGTCCGTTAATTTGAACTCAGCAGCCGGTTGGTTGAACTCGGCAATCATATCATCAATACGGCCTACTTGAGTGATGGCTCTGTCAAAAGGTTTGGGCAGCGTATTGCCGGGATTGATAAAAGCATACTTGACAATGACATAAAAGAGCACAGCAAACAGGATAGCCGACCCTGCCGTGATGGTCAGATATTTCCACGGTATACGTGCAAGAATCCACAAGAGAAACACTATGCCTGCCAACAGAATGGCTGTGGACATATTGCCTGTCATAATGGGGAAACACGTGACTGCCGTTAATCCCAAAGTCCAGAAGAAACGCTTTTTGACATCTTCATCGTTTTGAATGCGTGCCAATTGGTCTGCTACCACAATAATCAGCCCTAATTTAGTCAGTTCAGAAGGCTGGAACTGTAGTCCAAACAGATTGATCCAGCGTCCGGCACCGTTGATGGTAACCACCAATCCGTTCCCAGGAATGAGCATAATGAGTAAACAAAGAAAAGACAGCCCCCAGATGGCATATCCTCCGATTCGAACCATCCATGTGGGAAGTAACTGCACGATATAGGCACACCCCACACCGAGTGCGATGAATAATATCTGCTGCAAGATGGGACTTAATGCGCTGCTCTCGGCTTTGTATGCCAATGTGCTTCCGGCACTAAAAAGAGAGATAATAGCCACAACAATAAGTGTGATAAATAGAACCCAGAAGGGCTTGTCTATGTATTGTCGTGAACCAATCCAAGGAGGCGTTTTCATAATGGTCAAAGTTAGTAGTGGGTGTTATAAGGCACGTACGGCTGCCATGAATTGATTTCCCCGATCCTCGTAACTGTTGAATAAATCGAAACTGGCGCAGCAGGGAGAAAGTAACACTGTGTCTCCGTCCGTTGCTGCTTCGTAACAGGCCTGAACGGCATCGTGCAAATTGTTGGTGTCAATGATATTGAGTCCAAAAGAGTCGAAATGCTCGTGCAGTTTCTCGTTATGCAACCCCATGAAAACGAGGGTGTGGCATTTCTGTCGTACCAAGTCGTCTATTTCGGAATAGTCGTTCCCTTTGTCTTTTCCACCTAAAATAAGCACTGTGGGTGTGGTCATGCTCTCAAGGGCATACCAGCACGAATTGACGTTGGTGGCTTTGCTGTCGTTGATATAACGCACCCCTCGAATGGTTGCCACGTATTGGAGGCGGTGGTCCACTCCTGCAAACCGGGTCAGACTTTCTCGAATGACATCGTTTTTGATATGCAGGATTTGTGCCGCCAAAGATGCTGCCATTGAGTTGAGTTGATTGTGCTTCCCGCGCAAAGATAGTTCGTCCAAACCGATTGTTAGAGGCTCAATGTTTTCTTGCGCGGCTACGATTAGATGTTTGCCGTCCGTATAGGCTACATTATGCGTGTTTGCCCCAAATGGATAGAGGGTGGCTTTCGGCTGTATTCGGGCTATCTCACGGTCAATAACGGGGTCTTCCGACCAATAAATAAAAGCCTCTTTGGGCGTTTGGTTTTGTGTGATACGGAACTTGGCATTGATGTAGTTTTGGAACTGAAAATCATAGCGATCCAGATGGTCCGGCGTGATGTTGAGCAGAATGGCAATGTCCGCCTTGAAATCATACATATTGTCCAATTGGAACGAACTGAGTTCAATAACATAGTAGTCATGCTCTTCGTGTGCCACCTGCAGAGCCAATGAATTGCCGATATTACCTGCCAAACCGACATTCAGACCGGCCCGGCAAAGCATGTCGTAGATGAGCGAGGTGGTTGTCGTTTTTCCGTTTGACCCGGTTATGCAGATCATTTTTGCGTTGGTATATCGTGCCGCAAATTCAATCTCGGATATAACGGGTATATGTTTTTCAGCCAGTTGCTTAATTAGGGGTGCATTGAGGGGGATTCCGGGTGATTTGATGACTTCGTCTGCATTAAGAATAAGCGATGGTGTATGCTGTCCACTCTCGAACGGGATGTGATGTTCGTTGAGAAGGGCTTGGTATTCCGGCTTAATAGTCCCCATGTCAGAGACAAAAACCTCGAAATTTTTCTTTTGAGCGAGAATGGCAGCTCCTGCTCCACTTTCTCCGGCTCCTAAAATAACTATACGTTTCATCGAATCTTCAATGTTAAAATGGTGATAGCCGCCAAAATGAGTGTGACAATACAAAAACGCAAAACTATTTTTACTTCGTGGTGCAGTTCTTTGCTGCCTTTGAAGAAGATACTGCATGTAGGGTCATTGGTCAGCACCTGTTCTACAGATGTCCTAAAATGGTCGTGAAAGGGCGTTCTTTTCCAGATTCGGCAATGAAGTCCTTTCTTTTTCATTATCTTATACACCTGTGTCTGAATGATAACGCTGACACTTTCCATCAGGAAGACACCGCATAGAATGGGTAAAAGCAATTCTTTATGGATAATAATGGCGCAAACACCGATGATTCCCCCGATGGTAAGGCTTCCGGTGTCTCCCATAAATATCTGTGCAGGAAAACCATTCCACCATAAAAAGCCGATTAACGCTCCGACAAAAGCACTCAAGAAAACCACTAATTCTTCGGAGCCGGGGATATACATCACATCGAAATAGTCGGCAAATACGACGTTGCCACTGACGTAAGCGAGAATGATAAGTGCGGCACCGATAATTGCCGAATTGCCGGCACACATACCGTCCATACCATCGTTTAGGTTAGCACCGTTGCTGACGGCAGCCACTACCAAAATAGTCAGAATAACGAAGAAAATCCAGCCGGCACGATACATATTGTCTTTGTCTAAAAAACGGAACATATCGGCGTAGTTGCAGTTATGCTCTTTGACAAAGGGAATGGTGGTTCTCGTTGACTTAACTTCAGGTGATTTGTGTACGATGGTGATATTGTTCTCAATGTGCGTGTGTACCGTTTCGTTCATTACGGTGACCGGGCTGTAACGTAGGGTCAGTCCTACGATAAGTCCCAGTAAAACCTGTCCACCAATCTTAACCCAGCCATTCAATCCGTCCTTGTTGTGACGGAATGTCTTGATGTAGTCGTCAGCAAAGCCCAGACAACCGAGAATAAGCGTGGTGATGAGCATCAGCAGCATATAAACATTGCTGAGGCGACCAACCAAAAGACAAGGAAGAAAAATACTGACGATAATGACGATACCTCCCATTGTGGGAACACCTTTTTTGGCCACATTGAAGGGGTCTAACTTTTCGTCCCGTTGCGTCTCGGAGATATGCCTGCGTTTGAGTAAATTGATAAAATAACGTCCGAAACAAATACTGACGAGCAATGCCAACACGTTGGCGACGATGGCGCGCACGGAGATATAGGTCATCAGTCGTGAGCCTGGAAAATCACTTAATTGAGAAAATAATTGGTATAGCATATTAACAATATTTACGTACTATTTCGTGGTCATCAAAGTGATGTTTGACACCCTTGATAATCTGATAATCTTCGTGTCCTTTTCCTGCTACCAAGATCACATCGCCTTTTTGGGCAAGTGTACATGCCGTTTGAATAGCAGCAGCACGGTCCTCAATGATAAGTGTTTGGGTCAGTTCGTCTTCGGTAAGTCCTGCTGCCATATCGTGCAGAATATCAGCAGGTTCCTCGTCTCGGGGGTTGTCACTGGTGAGAATCAGTTGATCGCTTCCATGTTTGGCTATCTGTGCCATAATAGGACGTTTGCCTTTGTCACGATTGCCGCCACAACCGACTACGGTGATGAGTTTGCCTTTACGAATCTCGTTGATGGTTTGTATCACATTGTCCACGGCATCGGGTGTGTGGGCATAGTCCACAATAGCCGTCCACCCTTTTTCGCTATGAATAGTTTCGAAACGCCCATTGACTGCCGTGAGGGTAGATAGCACACGCAACACGTCCATCTTATCGAATCCCAAGCAGACGGCGGCACCATAAATAGCAAGGATATTGCTTGTGTTGAATCGCCCGACTAACGGAACAAACACTTCGCTGTTGTTGATGTTGAGCAACATGCCGTCAAATCCTTCCTCTAAGATAGAGGCCTTGTAGTCCGCCAAGGTACGAGTGGAGTAGGTATAGACATTGGCTTGGGTGTTTTGGGTCATGACTAAGCCATTTTTGTCGTCTCGATTGGTGATAGCAAAAGTATCCTTGGACAGATTGTCAAAAAGACGTTTCTTTGTATCGCGGTAGTTGTCGAAGGTTTTGTGATAGTCTAAATGGTCACGTGTCAGATTGGTAAAGAGGGCACCGTTGAATTGTAATCCGGCAATGCGCTCCTGTGCAATGGAATGACTGCTAACCTCCATAAAAGCATACTCGCATCCGGCATCTACCATTTGCCGTAGTAAATTATTGAGCGTGATAGCGTCCGGCGTGGTATGAGTAGATGGAACAGACTGATTATCAATATAATTTACTACGGTAGAGAGTAGGCCGGCTTTCTTACCCATTGCACGTGTTAGTTTATACAATAAGGTGGCGATAGTTGTTTTTCCATTGGTGCCGGTGACTCCTACCAAGGTCAGATGTTCCGAAGGACACCCGAACCAACGATGTGCCATTTGTCCAAGAATGAAGTCGGTATTGTTTGCCAAAATACAAGTTACTCCGTCTCGTTTGTATTCGGGTTTGCTGATAACGATTGCCACTGCCCCTTGTTCAATACAAGTATCAACAAAGGTATGACCATCTGCCGTCGTGCCGATTTGAGCAACGAACACATTGCCCGAAACGACTTTTCGGGAGTCAAATTGAATGCCGGTAACCTCGATGTCCGTAGGTCCGAAAACTTGGACCGGCAGGTTCTCCAATAACGTATTAAGTTTCATCGTTTAGTAAATATTGTTTGTCCATCTTTTATTTCATATACCCACCCGTATGCCATTGTTCGTTCGGCAATTTGTCTGACAGCACTTCCACAATCTGCACCTGCGTCATAAGACCAGTTATTCAACTCTGATTTGATGGGGTGCTCTATCATACACAGACACGTGTATTGCGGGTTCTCCTCCGGAAAGTAACCTACGAACGTCATACGGTGCATATCATTGTGGTACCTCCATTTTCCGTTCTCACCTGGGCGCAATAACTGGGCAGTACCCGTTTTTCCTGCTATGTGAACCAAATCGCTTTGTGCTTTGCGGCGAATGATGTGTCCGTCCCATTTGAGCACGCTGGCTGTGCCGGGCAGGTCATTATCCCAAACTACGTCGTGCAGGGCATTGCGTATGTCACGTAAAGTGGAACTTTTGCAGATAGACGAGTTGAGAGTTTCGGTGCCGTATTCTTTTTGAACAGTTCCTTCTTTTTCTATTTGACTGACGATATATGGGCGTATCATTTTGCCGTTGTTGGCAATGGCATTGTAAAAAGTGATTATTTGCAGTGGCGATAATTCTACCGAATAACCATAAGCCATTTTACTGAGTGTGGCATCGTTGTCGGGTATTTCAATGAGAGGTGGCGTACTGCCGGGTATTTCAGTAGAGAAGTTCTTGGAGATACCCATCTTATTCAGCTTTTTTATAAATTTATCGGCTTTGCCGTCATAACTCTTTGTAATCATCTTCGCCAAGGCAATGTTACTGCTAATCGCCAAGGCACTGCGTGCAGTATAGAACGTGTCGCGAGGATGGGAGTCGGTGTGGTGGAGTGATTGATAATCCCAACCGCTACGGTACACATAGAATGTATCATTGATGTTTATTCTCCCATCGTCCAAAGCTGCCATCATAGCAATAGTTTTGAAGGTGGAACCGGGTTCTACGCGCACAACGGCGTGATTCATTACTTCGTAGTATGAACCGTCTTTCTGCCTGTCTAAATTGCAAATGGCTTTGATTTGTCCGGTATGCGTTTCCATGAGAATGACGCACCCCCATTCGGCTTGTGCGGTCTGCAATTTTTCTTCCAGAACAGACTCACAAATATCCATCAAATTGACATCCAAGGTAGTAATAATATCGCAACCGTTTTCGGCCTCTTTAACGGGGACATTCTCTTTATGTCCGGCAACACGCTTGTAGGTAGAAATACCCTCTTTGCCATGCAGGAAAGATTCGAGACTCTTTTCCAATCCGGCATTTCCGTTTCCTCCTTCGCCGTATATGCTGCCAATCGTTCGGCTTCCCAACCGCCCGAAAGGTTTTTTGCGAATATGTTGTTCCTCAAAATGAACTCCACTTTTGTATAATCCACGGCTGATTAGGGGTAGTTGCTGGATTTCTCTTTTTTGCACGTAGCTGACTCGTCCTTTGCATAGACGGATATCTTTATCGCGTATTTTGCTGCTTTTGCTCCGAAAAGCAGATACCATGCGTTGGCGGTATTCTTGTGGGGTACGGTCACCGACGATTCGGCTTAGCCCGGAGGCAATGGAATCGATATATTTGTAAAAGAGCGTATCGCCTCCTAAATGTAGAGCCTCTACCCGGGTATCCATATAGACGGTGTATTGCGGCAGACTACTTGCCAATAAACAGCCGTTGCAATCCATAATGTTGCCACGGGTGGGCATAATAGGACGGTTATTGATAATTTGATTGTCGGCAATTTTCTCCCATTTCTCTTTTTCTTCCGGTGCATGTTGCGTGTAGGCAATCTTAATCATTACCACAACGAAACCTAACGTAATTAAAAGGAAAATGAAGGCGAATCGAATAATTGTATATTTAAGATTATCTGCCATTAGCGTAGAAGAATTACCGGTTTTTGGTTTTCTTTAAGTTCACTTCCATGTTCTTTCAATTGACGGGACATGGAAGACTGTCTTGTTCGTTCGGTTAATTCGGCCTCGATAGTGAGCTGCTCAAAATGTTTCCCTTGCAACTCCTTTTGCAGTTTAGTCAGCCGATGTTGCTGTCGTTGTGCCTGAAATCCCATGAATATATATATGAAAATCAGCCCGCTAATAAGCAGGATAAGACCATATTGTTTCTTAAACCAATCGCGGATAAGGAACTCGCCATTTAGAATTTCTTGTAATGTTATTTTATCTTTACTCATGGAACTATTTTTTCGGCTATTCTTAATTTGGCAGAGCGAGACCGTGGATTACGTTCTATTTCTTCCGCATCGGGGGATAACCCTTTTTCCAGTACAAGAAAAGGAGAAAGTGAATTGCCATAAAAATCTTTTGGCACGATTCCTTCCATATTGCCGGATTTGAGGAAGTTTTTTACGATTCGGTCTTCTAACGAGTGGTAGGTTAAGATGGCTATTCGTCCGCCGCTGACCAATAATGTTTGTGCGGCTTGTAACATTTCGCGCAGGGCAGCCAATTCGTCATTTACTTCTATGCGGAGTGCTTGGAAGAGTTTGCTTAAGTCTTTTTTTGTACGTGGATCAATATCCAATTCGGTACCGGAAATATCGGTGTCAATCCTTCGATGTTGTGTTGATGTTATGTTGATTAACTCTTCTATTCGGGTAATACTCTTTGCGCTTCTTGCTACAACTATTTTATGTGCCAATTGACGGCTGTTGTTTAGTTCTCCATATAAGTAAAGAATACGTGCCAAATCTTCTTCCGTATAGGTGTTGATTATGTCTTCAGCCGTTTTGTTTGCCTGCTGGTTCATACGCATATCCAAAGGTCCGGCAAAACGAAAACTAAATCCGCGTTCGGCTTCGTCAAAATGATGAAAACTGACTCCTAAATCAGCCAACAGTCCATTGATATGTGCTACATGGTAGAAATCCATAAAGTTTTTCAGATATCGGAAATTACCATGAACAAAATGCCAACGAGGATCGTCAATCCGGTTGCGATAAGCATCGGCATCTTGGTCAAAGGAATATAATTGTCCGTTTTCTCCCAGATGTTGCATAATGGCGCGGCTATGCCCTCCACCTCCAAAGGTGACATCTACGTAGATGCCGTCAGATTGTATATTGAGTCCATGTATGGTTGGCTCCAATAAGGCTGGTATGTGATATACTTCTCCCATTGTAATAAATTTCGGTGCAAAGTTACAAAATTTATTTTGTATTTCCTAATTTATAGCTGTTTACAAGAGTTTTGAACATTGTTATCAACATGTTTTTAACATAATTGACAATGTTTAAGTTTTTGATTGCTAATTAGTAAAAGAAGTTTTCAACAAACAACAAAAAGGTCACCTTGTTCAGGTGACCTTTTGAATAGGACATGTGAGATACTTTTATTTCATCTCCAAGCCACTGGCATTGAAGAACTTGCTGTTTTTCATAATCATAAAATGATTCTTGAACAACATTTTAGTGGGTATCAATTGGGTATCTTCTTTGATTTGCTCATCATCCGTAGGTGTAAAGTTAATGGTGATATCAACCTTCTTGCCATTGGAGTTTATTCCGTTGATTACCAAACTATTAGCCGACATAGTCATTGTGCCGCTAACAATGTACCAAATACCGTCCTTATTTATGAAATAAGAGGGTTCATTTGTGTTCCAATCAGTCATAGCAATACCTTCCGAAGCCAACATGGTATTATATTGATAGGTACTCTTGATTGGGTACGTTCCTTCAGGAATGCCCGTTACGGGGTCTAGAGTCTTCGGGAAAGCAACACCTAATAAATATCCCTCCTCGTTGTTGATACTTATATATACAGCTTCCAATACGGGATATAAAGCTGTGATGATGGTTTTTTCGATAGAACTTGTGAATGTTGCTGAAACATCTTCTTCAGAATCCATGGCGAAGGGTTGTACAGCTGCCATATACGTAAAGAATGCTTTTACATCGGAGTCATCTTCGGGATTAACGCCAATGAATAACATGATATGATAAAGCATAACGAAACCACCTTGTGTAATAGCGGAATCTAATATAACAGTGTAGCGGTCAGCAATATATTGAACGGTGTCTTTTTCACCATAAACGACGATATAATCGTAATAATTACCATTATATCCGTCCATTTCTGTGTACCTACCACTTAAAGAATCTGCATAGATTGCATTGGAGATAACACAATGATTGATAGTATCTTTACCTTGAACTAAAATAGCACCATATTTCTCACGCATATCTGAATATAAAGCAGTTCCTGCTGCGCTGAGATAAATGGTGTCTCCAACAGGTATAGGCAAAGTATATTTCATTTGAATGTCATACATCTGTCCCTCCAAATCCATTGCATAAAAACGGAATGCGTAGTTATTCTCATTTTTGGTAATGATTGCTCCATTGATTTGCTTAAGTTCGATGATAGTGGTATCTTCCATTGCGACAAATCGTGTAGATGCTATGTCGAACATATCAGGATTGGTATATGTGCCTTCCAATGTTTCCGAGTTGATGAAAGTGGCGAAATAAGCTTCTTTGTCTTTTGCATAAACGCTCCAACCTTCTCCGGCATAGTAACTCTTTTTTACATTACCTGTAATCACAACGGGAATTGTGTCGGTAGAAGGTGTAACAGGTTTATCTTCCAAGGCGAAAACTTGGTAATAGCATGCTTGTTGGTTTCCTTGGCGACACAATACATAAAAATAGTAATCGAAAACATATTGGAAAGCGTAGTTACCACTCAAGTTATAGGTGTTGCCTTGCTCGTCTGTGAAGGTACCGCTGAAGGTATAAGTAGGGCTGTATGTCGTGCCGGTGCTGAAATATGCGATGTTCAATGTGCCCTCTGCGTCTGTGGTGTCATTACCGGCTACAATAGTAACATAATCTGGGGTGTATTTCCCTTCAATACGTGTGTCACTAAGTCCCTCAAACTCAACAATAATTTCATAACCTTCATTGGTTGTGAAATACAATTCCCATATATAACCTATGAATTGTTGAAACCTGGCGTAATAATAAGTTCCCCAATATGTAGCCTGACCTTCTTTAATGGTCAAGTTGGAGACGCTGGCATTGGCAGCTTTACGAGCGACAGGAGCGATGTGCATAGGTTGTTGACCGATCTTTAATTTTGGAGCATCTTCGGGCAATTCGGAGATGTTCAATTCCGTAGGCAGTCCTAAGGTAGTCAAGCGTTTTTTTGCCACTTGATTAAGGATAGGAGAACTCGTTTTACTACTGAAGGAATTAAAACTAAAATCAGCCTTCATGTTTGCTGCTTTATTTACAAAAGCAGGAGCAGCGTTGGCACAAATAAATAGACAAAGTGCCAAGATTGAAACGTAAATCTTTTTCATACTGTTAAAATTTTAATTGTTAACATCAAACATTGTTTGATTATTCGTAATAAGTTTGTATAATTTGTCCTTGAGAGTTATATACTTTTCCTTCTCGCATGATGCGGATATTGCCATTCTTGTTGAGTACTTTCTTGACAAAGTTATGTTCTTGTATTTCCTCAGGATTGGTATTACCATCAATGCTCACAATTCTGAAATAGGTGTATCGCCCATATTTACCGATTCGAATTACATCATTTATTTTGGGAGTACTCATCGCAAAAATCTGCAACCAAAATACACGTTTGTAATCCCACCATGTGTGTGGATTACTTTCGGTACCGATATTGTATTCATAATCGGCGCTCATCACGATATAATTGGGTTTCTCAATTTCCAAATTCCATAGACGGCTTATGCTGTCGTATGGTGCATACGTTGAACGGAAACTAAATTCCTTGCCATCAGCAATATCTTCTCCTGCATAATGAGCTTCGTATTTATAGTAAGGAGACAAAACAGTAACAAAATTAATATCAAGCGTATCACCATTTCGGCCTGTCTTATAACCATATTTTTCTAATTCAGCGAATTGGGTGTACGTCTCAAATGTTGGCATAATACCATTCAGTTGTATGTAGGGTTCATAGCCATTGGTGTAGTTCTCGCCTTGGTTGTCCCATTTACAAGTGCAACATTCTCGTGTATTGGCTTTAGCAGCATAGATACAGTAAGAGTCTGATGATTGGAATCCGGTCAATACAATTTGAAAAGCCTCTTTTAACAATAAACCTTCGTTCAACAATTCATTGTATGCTGAGTAATGTTGATTCAAATGGAATGTAACCAATTTGCTTGTTTTATTAGGATAAGCAATATCCGACAAATTTTGTGCATTGGCATCCGATGTTGCTAAAACTTTTCCTTGCATATCTTGAATTTCCAAATGTAATTTGGTGAGTTTAATAGCTTTGAGGGCATTAATTTTTCCAAGTGCTATGGTTATGTTCTTTACATACAATGGAGCTTGAGGACGCTCGTATTTAGTTACCATTTTTGTCAAACCGGAACCGGGTTGATAGAGAATCTGATTGTTTGCATCTTTTATTTCCATGCTTACACCTTCTTGCTGAATAGGCTCAGCCAAAGTAAGTGGCCATAATCCATCGTCTGATGACCGACTGGGAAGACCGCCTGCCACTATACCGCTATTTTTCGGACTCATCTGAGTGGTAATCGGATTTAATAACAATTGGAACGTATCTTTTCTCCCATCTTCTCGTATAACCGTTTGAATAGGTAATCCACGTTTCCAAACCAAATACTCATCTCCTTCTTTATCATATAAGATAACTTCCGCGTCATATCCTTTACATAACTGATAGTCCCACCCTCCTTTTGAAACAATGCTATCACAATAGTTGCCATATCCATCGGTGGAATATAGTTTATTATGTGTAAAGAAAGAATATTTTTGCATCATTCGATTTTCGTATTTGATACTTTTGTATTTTCCTGTGGTTATATTGGGAAATACCCAACAATCCAATGTGTCTGACCATGCGCCGATAATGCCATTGATATTCATCCATGTCCCTTCCCCTTTTTCGTCCATTCCAAGGAAAAACGTACCGTTAGGACGAGTATAGCCAATTCGTTCTTCTTCATTGGTCGCTTGGGACAATGTCCGTTTGCCAGTAAATAACGGATTCTCCTCTTTTTGACTCATCGCGGCATAGTCATCGTATTTATTGATTAATATGTCTGAATAAGATGGCTCATAATCGGGTACTTGGAACACTTTTTCTCGTGCGTTTGCTGTCAATATGAGAGCAATTAACATTACTGATATCATAGTTTTTTTCATATTCGTATTACCTTAAAGAGTTGGACTTGCTACTATTTGCAATTGTTTTCCTTCTTTGGAAGAAGAAACCAACAATAGTTGTGTTTGGTTAATGTTAGATATGTGTGTTTGGATAGTGAATGTATCACAAAAGATAGCTGCTAACCGATTTATTATATTCTCGTCACGGTCTATCAAAGGTTGCATGTTCACTCCCAATGGCGTTTCAGGCAGGGTATAAGTAACCGTGTTGTGTTCCGTGTCAATCTGTTGTTCCAATACAAGAGCACTTTGTTGTAAATAACCCTCAACGGAATAGTCAATCAACAAAACAATCATACTATCCTTACCGCTTCGGAGCTGAGTGAGAGCAAAACGGCTGATATTGGCTCCGTTATCGTCCATATCCTTAACAATATTGTTTAATGCGTTTTTGGTATCAGTATCAGTATATTCGTCAAATATCGTCCACCGAACTTTACCATTACTGATTTTTTGTTGGTAATACCCGACACCGACATATTTAGGAACAAAGAAGATGGAAGGATCTGCTTTGCACACCAAACGGCTTGAGTCTTCATTCAGGATAAAGTCCACCGCATCAATTCCTAAACTATTGGGTGTAGATTGATTGAAATGTATTCCTGTAGGAGTAAATATGATGCCAAGAGGCTTATCATTTGGATTTTTGTATGTAAAGACTCCGTTTTTTAATGTCATGGTGAAAATGGAATCGCCCCCGCGGTACAAGTATTCATCATCGTTTTCAATTAATTCACCATCGTTATTACCACAAAGCGTTATCCAATTATAATCGTCTATTTTCTGGAAATAATCCTCCCAATCATTTCCTTCGGGGAAACGGTTTAAGTAAATGTAGGTGTTTGTTTTCTTGCCTTTAAAAATTAGTCTATCTGCTGTACGCGGTTCCATCACGACGAATTCATAATCACCGGAATAGCCGATACCATCGTCTTGAGGATCAGAGAAAGCGTGTAACAAAGGATTGAAAGAATTAAAAGTGAGTGTTACGGATTGTGTGAAATCCATATCCCACAAACTCATTTCCTCTTTATACAAATGTCCAATGCAACTAACATCGTTTTTTGCTGCAATGACGGCAGTGCCGTCAGCATTGAATGACATTAAGAAAGCATAGCCGGCTTGTTCTTTGGTCGGAAAATAAAGCATTTCCCATCCATTGGTGGCATGTGTTAATTGTTCTATAACAGCCGCTTTAACCTGTTGCTTACGTTCGGCAGCGGATTGACCGAATAGATTATCTTCCTCGCGCTTGCAAGATACCATAGCAAGTCCGATGATAAGGAATAAATATATAATAAGATTTTTTTGCATATTCTTTTCCTCCATTAATTGTTCATCACGATATCATAGGTCATTGCACTTTGCCGACGTTGTACTTCTGCACGCAAGGAGTCCAATGTGATATTGTATTTCTCCGTCAGCCATTTTTTAGCCATATCAATTTTTCGATTGATAATCTTCGTGCCGGGTTGTTCTTCATCAAAAGAAATCAAGTGGGTGTTGTCTTCACTGAACGTGAAACCACGTTCTTTCCATTGTCCGATTGAGTCGGTTATGTAACTTGAGATAACTTCTACAAAATCTTCGTGGGCTTCAACCATAGAATATTTAGTCACGAAGCCCAAATGATAAGCCGCTGTATCTGACTTGTATTGCCAAGATTGTGAATCGTAGTCACCGGCAGAAATAGCTTCATATTCCTGCGGGAACGATTTGGTTTGGTGCAAAATATGAGAGAATTCGTGGTGCATAACGTGGAAAATATACTTATTCATCATCGCCACGTTGGGAGTTCCTCCATCTTTGGGCAACCAATGATTTATATCATTCATATTGTACAAGGTGATTTTATATCCACCTTCTGCTACGCCCATTGTTTCGGTGTTCTGTGCGGCATTGACAGCGGGACAACCCAATACATTGATAATACGGGGAGCGTATAGTTTCAAAAAGATGGGGTTAGGCACTTGCTTTTGATATACATCTAACCACAGATATTTAACGCAGTGAGCTGTGATTTGTGATTGTTCATAGCCGGCAGGTACCAAATTATAAGAGAAATCTGTTGATTCGTCTTGTAGCCGATAACGGAACTCAATATTATACTCTTTGACATAGTTGTTATTTAACCAGCAATCAAAGTCGTAAGTATAAGACATCGAATCGGGCCATACTTTGTCCTTGAGTACCGATGTGTCGTCTAATTCGTCTTTTTTACAACCAACCACTGACACCATAACGAGTGCCAATACAATGGCGTTTATATTTCTTAACTGTTTCATACTCAATTTATGATTTAGGGTCTGCTTATTGTTGCGGTGTATGTTACATTAGGTCTATAGAAATCATCTACGTTTGTCTGGATTCCGCTGACGATGGCACTATTATTATCACCGGTGTTGATTCGTTCGTTTTTCGGTTGACCGGCTATAATAACTTCTTGTGGCAACTGAACGGCTTTTCTGTCATCATTCCAACTCAAGAAGTATTTGTTTTTTTCAGGACCGAAATAGTGGGTAATTTCTATGCCGTAGCGTTTGATGTCGTAAAATCGTGTACCGTCGTGTAAATTCTCAATGCGACGGAAATGCAGTACGCACCATATATAAGGCAATTTGTTCTCGGTGTATTCCGTCCATAACGGACTCATATCGGTACAATGCAGAGTGGGCACTATTTGGAAATATCTTTCGTATATTCTCTCTTTTTCACCTTCTTCTTCGCGAGCTTGTTCGTTTTTATCCAAACTGAAAAAGTCTTCAATGTATCTGCCTATCAAATCTTCTTTGCACAAATATCCTTTCGTCCAGATATTCATGTCAGCGATAGCGGCATCCATTTGACCTGTCATAATTTCGGCTTCAGCACGACATAAGAGAGTTTCACCAGTAGTAAACTCTCGGCGTAGCATACAAGGATGTCCTATACCGGCTACCTTATCCGTATATTCAAAATATTCTTCTCGTTTTGTTAGCCAAGCTCCATACGTTTGGTCATAGTGCCATGTATTAAAACCAGGGAAACGTCCGGACCAGTTGGGACCGTCTCCATTGATGGTAAGGTCTAATGCCTCGCGGTTCAGTACATATCGAGCATAAGTTGGCCAAAAAGCACGTGAGAAGACAGAGTAAGTGGTAGTTAGCATTAGATTGGCAGGGGAAGAAGCATCAAACCATGCATCACGCTCATTGTCTGCATTTCCATATTCTTTTGCTGTTTTGGCATCCCACATCAGTGCCAACGGATCGCTTCCAAGTACCAAATTGGCATACTCAATGACTTTATCGTATTTCCTAATGAACAAGTAGAAACGTGCAGCAAATGCGTAAGCAGCAGACTTGTTGAAATGATATTTAGGCACACTGTAATAGCCATCATCTACACCGTATGTTTCTAATGCTGCCACTAAATCGGCTTCTATATTTTTATATACCTCAGCCACGGTACTACGGTCATATTGTGGACGAACCGTAGTTTCCACATCTTTCATATAGTGAATTCCTACATCTTGCTTGCTCAAGTTTTCGTCCCTATATGCTTTGCAGAACACATTAACCAAGATAAAGTGGTTGTAGGCGCGAATCATTAGGGCTTCTGCTCGCTCTGCGTTCAATTTCTCGCCGGTTTGGGATTCCACTTGATCAATTGCCTTGAGTGCATGGTTAGCCACTGCAATATTTTGATAGCAACACTGCCAAATCCAAAAGGGAGAATCTACGTTAGTGGAGGCCGTAATATCGGCAAAAGTGAAATACTGAGTGTACATCTGATCGATGGGCTCTAAATTTTGACATTTTCCGCTTCTGTCTGGGGAGTTGTTGTCCACCGCATTATCAGACATAGTTTCACCCAACGCTGCAATATTTGGCATAGCATATCCGGATACCAGTAGTAACTGAATTTTCTTTCTGGAGTTTATATCGGCACGTAAATCCGGCTCTTTATCCAAGAACGTACATCCGGATAACAATATAATAATTCCCAATATGTAAATAATACTTTTTTTCATCTTTAATCTCCTTATGTCTTTAGAATCCGAGACGGAAAGTTAATGTAAATTGGCGAGGAATAGGTGAACTTACACCTCCGGTATTATAATATTCAGGATCCTGTCCATTCAATTTTTTATCGGCATATAGCAGTGCCAAGTTCGTTCCACTTAATTTGGCAGAGAAACTGGATACGGCTTTTTGTCCTTCGAACCATTTTTTAGGGAAAGAGTATTCTATACTGATTTCTTTCAAGCGAATAAAATCACCTTTAGCGACACGTTGATCACTATAGTTATAAGCGGAATAGGCGTATTGTAAACCCGGTATATCATACATTTGACGTTTGGAAGCAATGACAGGGATGTTGGTCTTGTTTTCATCGCCGGACACTGCCCAACGGTTTTTCATTTCTTTGGACGATGCTGTCAAATCATTGTATTGATTGGGATAAACAAAGCATAAGTCATTCAAGCGCAGTACGTTACCAAAGGAATACGTAAAGAAAATACCAATTTTCAAGTTCTTATATATTTGGAATGTATTGTTGAACGAACCAAAAACAGTAGGTTCCGTAGTTCCTTCATATTTCAAGAAATCCGTATTTTCAAAATCTTGCATCTTGATGTCTGAATAATTCTCTTTCGTATAACGTTTAGTATGCTCTTTATCAGCCCAAAAAGTTGGCAGACCATCTTCGTCCAATCCGGCAAAAGGAATTGAGAACAAGGCACCAATCGGATAACCCTCTTTACGGCCGTAACTACATAGTTTTTGGATATTGTCAACGGATTGCAGGTTGGTAATTTTGTTGGTCGTGTGTGAGAAAATAAGGTCTGTCGTCCAACGGAAATTGGGCTTATCAATATTGACGGTCGAAATGGTAAGTTCTTGACCGGAGGATTTCATATTGGCATAGTTGGCTAATTTACGAATTTCACCGCCCACACCGGTAGTCTGCATATATCCGATCAAGTCATAGTTGTTACGAATATAATAATCGAATTCAAAATTCAATCGGTTTTTGAAGAATCCCAAACTGGTACCGATATTGAATTCATGCTTTTTTTCATAGGTCAGTTCTGAATTCTCCAAAGCAGCTAATTCAATTCCGGTTTCCTTAACTGCTGTTTGGAAACGCCACGGGGTATAAGCTTGGAATACCGCCAATGAATTGGTAGCCGGTCCACGGTCGGCTGTCAATGAATAGCTGGCTTTCAAGTTGGCATAACTCCACCAGTCTTGGAAAGTGGGCTGCCACCATCTTTCGTTGCTGGCTGTCCATGCTCCACTGACATTCCATGTGGGTAACCAACGGCTCTTGCTGGATTTACCTAATTGGTTTGAACCTTCATAACGGAATGTACCGGTTACAGAGTAACGGCTTTGGTAGTTGTACGATGCCATTGCAAAGAAAGCCACATTGCGATAGAATTCATATTCGTTGGTATAATAATCTGTTCCCTCTTCTGCACCTTGTTTGAACATTCTGTAGTCATAGTACGGTATTCCTCCATTATTATATTGGTAACCCCATCCACGGAACCATGTCTCTTGTCTGTCGTAACGGTTAATCTCCGCACCGGCGAATATATCTATAAGGTGGTCATCTCCCTCTTCTCCACCACCTCCGTTGGCAAAACCGCGACGATACTGCACGGAACCACGGAAATCTACTTGCAGCAACTTACGATTATCGGTAGTAAAGATACCTCCTTCCGGCAAAACACTTTCCTTGACGGCATTCTTGACATCAGGATCGGCATATAGGTATTCGTTCTCATCACGAATCAAGTCACTCTCATTCTCAAATATACCTGCTCGATAGGCACGGGCTTGGTTGGAGTTCTCGGTTACTTTGTGCTCTTGCAAAGTTGAACTATAGCGAATGGCTCCTAACGCTTTAAATTCCAAACCTTTAATAGGCTTGTATGTTAATTCACCCTGAAACTTAATGTCAGCCACAGTTGCCTCAATGTAGTTCTCGTTTAATTCGTCAAAGATATTGAAACCACAGTAGTTTCTGCGATAGGTAACTTTTGGGTCTAGAGCACGCGACGTATTCATGGAATAAGAGAAGGGGTTAATGTCGAATTCACGGCTTACGACACCGGTTACGGCATCTACATCACGGTTGTTGGTTCCCGGAGCCTCTTGTTTACGATAACTGCCGTTGGTGTTGATTCCCAACGTTAATTTTTGTTTGCTCTCTTTGGGTAATAAATCAAAGTTGGCTTTGCAACTGGCGGTATAACGTTGAACGGAACTCTTTTTATACCACCCCGGATCGTACATAGCCGACAATGAAGCATACACATTAGCACGGTCTGTACCCATAGAATAACTAACCGAATGGTTCATCATCACGTTGGTGTTGAATAGTTGGTCAAACCAATCCGTATTGCGGTATTCGGCCTCGCGTAAATAGGCATTTCGTGCGTTCAGCGTATTTACCACGGCAAATTGGTCGGAGGCTTCATCGTAGGTCTTAATCAAATCGAACATTTTTCCATAAACACCGGTATTTTTTGCGGTGTTGAGAGATGAGGCTTCCAACCATCCTTTTTCGGATAATTCCTGGTAAATACCCATTTGCTCCTGCGAGGTGCAAATGTTGTAGTCGTCGTACGAGGGTTTCAAACGCATAGTCAGTTCGCCTGTATAGTTGAGGTGAGTTTGACCGGCTTTACCCTTTTTGGTCGTTACTACAATCACGCCCGCCATCGCGCGCGCACCATATATGGAGGTGGCAGATCCGTCTTTCAATATCTGGAAACTTTCTATATCATCAGCATTAATTCCTGCAATGGCACTTGCAATCAATGTAGAAGCATCACCGCTGGACAGGTCATTAGCGTCCAAGTTGACATTGTCTTCCAAAATGACACCATCTACTACCCACAACGGTTTAGATGTACCGTAAATGGATGTTGCACCACGGACACGAATCTTAGGAGCTGTACCAAAGGTACCACTCACATTTTGTACGCTTACACCGGCTGCACGTCCTTCCAACGAACGGGATACATCGGCAACACCGTCCAATTTGCTCTTATCGGCATCTACTTTTGTGGCAGCACCTGTGAACATACGTTTGTCTTGCGCCACCATACCGGTTACCACCACGTCTTCCAATTGTGTGCTTTCGCTTTGCAAGGTAAGCTTAACAACCGGCTTAACGGGCACTGTTTCTGTTTTGAAACCGATATAAGAGATAACTAAATGTTTAACGCCCGCGGGAACCATCAATTCAAAGTTTCCGTCAAAATCTGTTACTGTACCTACAGTCGTCCCCTCGGCTATTACATTGGCTCCAATGGCTCCTTGTCCCGAATCTTCCAATATAGTTCCTGTAACCTTGGTCTGTGCCAGTAAAGGCATTGCAGACAAGAGCAGACCGACTAAAAATACGTAAAATTTGTTTTTCATATACTTTAATATAGTCATTTATCAAGTTCGTTTTATCGCATATGTGGCGAAAATAGCATGCAAAGGTACAACAAAAAATTGACATATCCAAATAAAAAAGCAGAAAAAATGCTTTTTCCGCTAATTTTATGTATTTTTGTAATAAAAATTAGATTTTTTGTTACATTTTATTCGTATGAAAGAACAGAAATGTTGTTTTCGTTAAATATCTCTTGGGCTACTTCGAATAGTTGATTGGAAGTTAATTGGGCTATTTTTGCAAAGGTTTCTTCCCAAGTGGGTGCACTGTCGTGATACAACATCAGTTTGGCCATTGCCAATACGGAGTTTTCCTGATTTTCTGCAGAAATGGCCATTTGTCCATATAGTTGCTGTATGGCTTGACGCATTTGTTTGGCACTCAAGGCTTTTTCCCGTAGTTGTTGCAATTGTTGCTTGATAAGATGAATACATTTGTCTTTGTCTTTGGCATCGGAGGCAAAATAGATGCTCCAGTAGCCTGTGTCGCTGAGAGGAGTATATTGTGATTCGATGGTATAGACCAATCCCTTTTGCTCTCTTAAACACATGTTGAGTCTTGAACACATACTTCCTCCACCTAATATATTATTTAATAGGTATAGGGCTAATTGTTTCTCGTGACCGATAGGATAGGCGCGTCCTCCCAACATCACATGGACTTGATGTGTATGTTTTTTGTAGGTGCTGATCATCGGACGAAAGTCAGCCAGTTGGACACACCTCGTGGGTATATCAGAATGGCTGACCATATTGCCGAACAATTTTTCCACTTCCTGAATAACGGATTGCGGTGTAATAGCACCCTGTGCAAACACCACTATGCGTTCAGGTTGGTAAGTGCGTTGCATAAAATTGATAGCTGTCTCGCGTTTTTTTGAAATGGAACGTACACTTTTCTTTGTGCCTAATACGGGGGCTGCCAAAGGATGTCCGTCAAAAATAAGACTCTCAAAATCGTCATAAATCAATTCGCTGGGGCTATCTTTGTAACTGTCTATTTCGTCCAAGATAACTTCCACTTCCTTGTCGGTCTCTTTTTTGGGCAGTGTGGGGTGGAGGACCATATCAGAAAGTAATTGCAATGTTTTTCGCCAATGCTTTTTTTGTGTAGCGGCGTAAAAAGTGGTCTCTTCCTTTGTTGTGTAGGCATTTATTTCTCCTCCGGCACCCTCTATGCGATCAATGATATCTTTGGCTGAAAGAAACGTGATTTTCTCGAGACTTTCCCGACGGTCGACCGACGGTCGAATTAGGCGTGATGCTGACGTCGCTATATGTTGGCACCCCTTAAAAACGCAGTGCTCTATGTAATGAGCCAAGCCGCTTTCGCCGGCTTGCTCATCGCGGGTGCCGACCCCTATCATAATGCCTACATAAGCCACTTCGGAGATGCTCTTTCTGACTACGATTCTCACTCCGTTGGGTAATTTTTTATAAAAAGTATCGTTCATATTTGCATATTTCAATTTTTTGTTGTACCTTTGCAGTCTCAAACGAAGCGGCATTGGCGGAATTGGTAGACGCGCCAGACTTAGGATCTGGTTCTCACGAGTGTAGGTTCGAGTCCTATATGCCGCACAACTATGAAAAAACTATTTCCAATTATTATTGCTGTTGCATTCGGTATGACGGCTTGTGATTCCAAGCCTTCGCAATATACGCCGTATATCAGTTTGTCTTATTTTTACCTTAATCCGATTTTTGATAATGGAAAGATTATCAGTGCGGAGGACACTCTTAACGTACACACGGTGGACGGTTTGTTGGTCCTGGATACTATCACAATGCAAGATACGGTTGTTTTTGCTGCAGGTTATGGCTCGATAGGTAATGACTTGGTCTCTGCACGAGTTATGTTTGATACAACACAAGTGAATATGCGCGCCAGTTTATCGGAAGATATAACTAAGATACTGCTTCCCATTTCGGATATTCGCAATTTGCAGTTGTTTATCAATCCGGGGTATCTCTACGTGTCTATTCCGCTTGGCTACAGACCTTTGCAGCAGGGTACACATCGTATGCAATTTGTGGTTGAGTCGGATTCGCAGTTTTCACCTCGGAGTGTAACATATTTTCAGCCGGTCAAAGAATAGACGGAATAGTTTTACCTTTTCTTCGCTTCTTGCCACAACTCTTCCATTTCGTTTAGAGTCATGTCTTTTAATGACCGACCCTGTTCGGCTGCTTTTTGTTCAATGTATTCAAAACGTTTGATAAACTTTTGATTAGTCATTTCCAATGCGTTGTCGGGCTTGATTTTATACAATCGGGCTGCGTTAATGAGGGCAAATATCAAATCCCCAAATTCGGCAGCCATCTTGTCTGAATCCATATTGTTGACTTCCGCTTCAAATTCACCAATCTCTTCTTTTACCTTGTTCCACACATCTTCTTTCTTTTCCCAATCAAAACCCACATTCGCCACTTTATCTTGAATACGGTAGGCCTTGATAAGGCTTGGTAAACTATCGCTAATGCCGCTTAATACAGTTTTGTTGCCGCCCTTTTCTTTCAACTTGACCTGTTCCCATAATTTGCTTACTTCTTCCGCATTTTGGGCTGCTACATCACCATAAACATGCGGATGACGGAAGATGAGTTTCTCGCATAGGTGGTTGCAAACATCTGCCATGTCAAAATCTCCCGTCTCGCTGCCCATCTTGGCGTAGAAAACGACGTGTAATAATACGTCGCCTAATTCTTTACTTATTTCTGTCATGTCTTTGCGAATGATGGCAGTAGCCAACTCGTTGGCTTCTTCCACAGTGTTCTGTCGCAAACTCTCAAATGTCTGTTTCTTATCCCACGGACATTTTTCGCGTAACTCGTCCATAATGGTTAATAGACGGTCAAAGGCCTTCAGTTGTTCTTCTCGTGTATGCATGGCTCTTGTCTCTTAATTCATAATTTTTAATTCAATTGTTCCATCAGGACTCATTTGCGCGTATGTCCACAACTTGAACATATCACCTAGTATAATTACGCGTGCATCGCGCGCGAGCATCAAGTCCAATTCGATGTGCCGGTGTCCGAAGATATAGTAGTCGTGGTGCTCCTTATTCTTTGTTCCGTCAGTGTCATCGGTCTTTGCTCCTTGTTCCATCTCTTTGGCAAACAGCACCAGTTCTTCTTTGTGTTCTCCTTTGTATGGACAGGGGTGAGCAAATTCTTTCAACCGACTTCGACGTGCCCACTCATAGCCAATGGCATTACCCAGACAGGGGGGCATAAGACGGAAAAGAAATTGCGGTATGGGATTATGGAAGAATGCCCGTAAACACTTGAAAGCACGGATTCGTTTCTGCATTTGTTTATCCAACAAATCAGCGTAGTTGGCAGGAATCAACCCATCGCCGTGTGCCATAAAAATACGTTTCCCGTATATTTCCACTTCAAGAGGGGTTTTATGCACGATGACACCGGTTTTTTTTGCAAGCCAACCGAAGGTCCAGATGTCGTGATTGCCAATAAAATAATGCACATCAATTCCTTGATCTGTCAGTTCTTTCAAACATTTAAGTATGGGCTCAAATTGTTGTTTGTTCTTAGGAATACGTCTTTGCCCGTTGTCCCAGAAGTATTCGTACCAGAAATCAAATATATCTCCTAACAGATAAATAGCTGTGGCATCTTTGCCCATTTGTGTGAGCAAGTTCACCACTTTCTGTTGGTGTTCCGCGTCGTTGTCGATGGCTCGGGACCCCAAGTGTGCATCGCTTAAAAAATAAACCATACCCCTCCGTTAATGAAATACGATACAAAAGTACTAAAAATAAATGACATACACAAATAAAAAAGCAACAAACTGCACTAAACAGTAAGTTTGCAGAAATTCTGACCACACATTTTTATGAGGACCTTTATTTATTACGCTTGGGAGCGTAACGCCGTGAGGCGTAATGGGTCAGTTGATATAATGAACCACATAATAATGGAAGAAAGGATCTGCGATATAGTACGTATCTTCCGTCCGTTCTAATATCCCCATTTCCATTAAAGTCAGAACGGCTTTCTGTACGGATGATGCCCCAACCAAACGATTAGCCACAATGTAATTGGAAGAATATATATTCTTGCCTGATTCGGCAATTGAAATGAGCAATTTCTTTTGTGTATTGGATAATTTATCGAAAAGTTCAAAATAATAATCTTTCTTAAGATTAAGAACTCGCACAAGGCATTCATTGACTATCTGCTCAGTTGCGAGACCTCCTGCTGGCATTAGGTGCTGCCAAATTTCCGCTGCTATCAATTGGATATAATAGGGGATGTTTTCGGCGCGTGCAATAATAAATTGACATGTGTCTTGGTTGATTTGGATATTATTTTGTGCCAGTCGTTCGGTCAAAAAATGGATTGTTTCCTTTTCGGGTAAAGTAGATATTTGCATTACTTTTGCAGAGTTATAGAATGGTCTGTTTTTGACCATAAACATATCTTGCATAATATGTGTTTTGCTACCCAAGAAAAGGTAATTGGCATATTGGTGTTGTTGTATCTTGCTGCGTAGTAGAGCTTCCAAGTTAAATTTGTCAAACTTACGAATTTCCTGGAATTCATCCATTACCACTACGATGCGGTGACCATTTTCTGCCATTTTATTGGGCAAGTCAATAACATCTTCCACCATATCTATGGTCACATTGGGCGCTACGAATTCTATACCAAAGGATGGTTTGCCAAATTCGTCAATGGTCAGTTTGGGGCGAATATTCTTGAGTTGTGCCACCATTTGCATAAAGCGTTCCAAAGCAGTCTGATGCTTTGCTAAGCTTTTCAAGAAAAGCGTAACAAATGCCTCTAAAGAATATACCGGCATCAGGTCAAAATAAACACATTCTATTCCTTCTTGTTGCAGAATATCCATAGCTTTGAAGACCAAAGAAGTCTTACCATAGCGGCGTGGGGCAAAGAGTACGACATTGTTTCCACCTGAAAGTGTTCCGACCAATTGTTGCGTTTCTTCTA
>JAKSMY010000027.1 GCA_024400275.1 Paludibacteraceae bacterium
TGCTTAACTCTTCGTTCACCCTTCGTTCACCCTTGCTTAACATAGGACACCCCCCGACCCCTTATTGAGGGGGTCATGGGGTGTCCTTAAAGATCGTCAGTTTTTTAAGTCCAAATTATCACTGTCCTATGAGTATACGATGAGTATAGGATTAGGGAACCAATTTGCGTCAGCATTTCGGCTCTAAATCTTAATAATCGGCAAAAATACATCAAGAATGCAATTTTCTCCCAAAATATTTGGTCAATTCGAGAAAAAGCAGTACCTTTGCACTGCCAAATTGGCAGACAAGACATGACAACACAAGATTTACAAACAATTAAACAGCGATTCGGCATCATCGGACAAGATACCCATCTCAACCGCGCCATCGAAGTGGCTGTGCAAGTGGCACCCACCGAATTGAGCGTGCTGGTAACCGGCGAATCGGGCGTTGGAAAAGAATTCTTCCCACAAATCATACACACCTACAGCACCCGCAAACACGGTCCCTATTTTGCCGTTAACTGCGGTGCTATACCCGAAGGAACAATCGATAGCGAACTATTCGGTCACGAAAAAGGTGCCTTCACCGATGCCAAAGCGGAACGAAAAGGATATTTTGAGATAGCCAACGGCGGCACACTCTTCCTGGACGAAGTGGGCGAACTGCCCCTTGCCACACAAGTACGTCTGTTGCGCGTACTCGAAACAGGCGAATTTATACGCATGGGCAGCAGCCAATTGCAAAAAACGAACGTGCGCGTCGTGGCTGCCACCAACCTGAATATGCAGGACGCTATACGCAACGGACGGTTCAGAGAAGACCTCTTTTACCGATTGAACACAGTGGAAATAAAAGTACCTGCCCTGCGCGAACGCAAAGAAGATATACCCATGCTGTTCCGTAAGTTTGCCGTGGATTTCAGCGATAAATACCGTATGCCCGCCGTGCGACTCAACGAAGAAGCAACCAACTTGCTCAAGAGTTATTACTGGAACGGAAACATACGGCAACTGAAAAACATAGCGGAACAAATCAGTATCATCGAGCATAACCACGACATTACCGCCGAGACACTGCGTAAATACCTGCCCGAAAACGAACGCGCCAACGCCCTGGTGCCCGGAGGCATCGCCAATGCACAAAGCAACGAGAACTTCATGAACGAACGCGAGTTGCTCTATAAAGTGCTCTTCGACATGAAACGCGACATGAGCGAGATGAGACAGCAGTTGAACGCCCTGCAAAACGAAAAACACACCCCTCAAAACACATCTATGCAAGTAGATGCACCCAAAGAAAAATATGAAGATGTGGAAGAAGCCGCCGTTTATGCCGAAGAAGTAAGCAGCATGGACGAGGTGGAAAAAGAGATGATCCGCAAAACATTGGACAAAACAGGCGGTAACCGCCGCGATGCCGCTAAGATATTGGGTAAATCGGAACGAACCCTGTACCGAAAAATAAAAGAATACGGGTTATAGTTTAGAGACAATGAAAAAGATAATTATTATAGGCATAATGGGAATAATGCTGAACAGTTGTGCCGTCAGTTATAAATTCAACGGTGCCAGTATAGACTATGCCACCACCCACAGCATATCCATTGCCGACTTCCCCAATATGGCAGTGCTGGTTTATCCCCCATTGAGCCAGAACCTCAGCGAAGGTATCCGTGACCTCTACGCCCGGCAAACACGACTGGAAATACTACGCAAAGGCGGTCAACTGGAATTGGAGGGAGAGATAACAGGCTATGACCTGACGGCGATGTCCATCTCCGCCGACAGTTACGCTGCCGAAACCAAACTGACCATCACCGTCAAAGTTCGTTTTACCAATAATGTTAACCCTGACGAAAGTTTCGAAAAGACCTATACAGCCTTCCAAACATTCGACAGCAACAAACTGCTTACAGACGTTCAAGACGAACTGTGCGACATCATGATTACCGAAATAGCAGAGAATATTTACAACGATACCGTAGCAAAATGGTGATTTTATACCGATTTATTTGCATAATTAAAAAAAATATTGTATCTTTGCACGCTAATTTGGCAGATAACACTAAAAATATATAACTATGTACACATTTTTTACAATCTTAATTGTTATTGCAGCAATACTGCTGATTTTCTTGGTTTTGGTGCAAAACAGCAAAGGTGGCGGACTGGCTGCCGGTTTTGCAAGTGGTAACCAAGTGATGGGCGCACCCAAAACAGCCGACTTCTTGGAGAAAGCCAGTTGGACATTGGCTGCCATAATCGTTTTCCTGAGTATTTTGGCTGTCGGAATCAACAGAGGTCAAAGTGGGGCTTCCGCCGACGAAAGTGCCATCATGGAGCAAGTGGAAGAGGCTGCAAGTGCCCTACCAACTCCTGCTGCTCCCGCTGCCGAGCCTGCTGCCGAACAACCCGCCGAACAAGCACAGGAATAAATAAAAGGGGTAAACAACCTCCAACAATAAGGCTATAAAGAAAGAGACTTTCGGGTCTCTTTTTTTAATGAGACGATATTCCAGCGGAAACTTAATCAAGATAATCAACGGACAAACCAGTTGCAATATATTCGCCACAGCCACCACAAGACCCGCACGGATAATATACGAATCCGTATAACGGGAAGCCTTACCTGCCCAACGCATACGCTGGCGCAACAAAGCCGACCAAGACGGCAACGCACGCACCGTAGCCGTATAAGCAGGAGAATCCAACACGGATATGTCTAAACCACGACGACGAAAAGACTCCAACAAAAACATATCGTCACCCGACGGAATATCCAAATGCAAATCGGCATAACTCTCCAACCACCGTTCTCTCCTGACAATCAGATTGGCACCGCTGCACAGAATGGCTTTCCCACGCTTGGCGGTACGCATCGTCAACTCCTGAATAGCGGCATATTCAGCCACTTGCAGGCGTTCCACCAACGATGTTCCTCCCTCCATACGCAAAGGCAAGATATATAAATCAGCAGTCAGCGATTGACACAAACCATTCGAAGCCGGTGCCGGAGAAACATCATCGTCCATTGTCCAGACAAACTCCGACGATGCAGCCGAAATAAGTTTATGCAACGCATATTTCTTCCCTTTGCCCCCGTCGTTGATGCCCCGACGCGGTATGACTATGGTTATTGCCGGTTCCGTCACAACGATGGTAGTTGATTTAGTTGCTGCATAAACAGCGGATAAGACTTACTGATACAGGCTGTATCGTCACACGGCATATCGGCAGCCAGCAGAGCCATCGCGATACGATGATCACCGAACGACTTGCCACTATGCGTCTTTGTATTGAGCCGAACGGCAGCAAGGCGGTCACTTTCTTTCAACGGCAACGAACCCGTACCGGTAGCAATAAGCGGTTTATGCAGACAGTGATACGTAAGAGCCACCGCAGGATACAGATCCGGACACGAGCAAAAAGACACCACCCGCGGCAAAGGACTGACCTTACCCTCCTTACGAATAATAACACCGGAATCAGTATGAACTGTCGCTACACCCACAGGCTTAAACAAATCAGCCACTACCCTGTCTCCCTGTATCGAATCGCGATGCAAACCGGGCAACGACAACTCACCACCGTGCAACGCTATATATTCATACCAAAAAGCCGCAGCCGACCAGTCCGGCTCTATTTGCACGGAACGAGGCGAAAGACTATAACTGTCGATAAGCCGTTCCGTCATGTCAATATAAGGAGAATGACAATTTGTATTCACAGCGAACCCTGCCAGCAGCAAAGCACTCACGAACTGAGAAGACAAAGGACGCTTCAAGCAGACCGCTGACTTGGTCAGCGTTTGACCATAAACACGAAGAGGTGGGAAACCGGTTTCTCCTATATACTCTATCCGCGCGCCTGCACGCACGAGAACATCTACCAACTGACCTATCGGGCGATGGTACATTCGCTCTATTCCATCAAGAACGACATCACAACCCGGCAATTGGGCACAATAAGCCGTCAAAAAACGCAACGCCGTACCACAGTTCTTGCAATCCACGGTCACCGGTTGACGCCGATTAGCAGAGATAAGCGACAACGCCCCGCGCAACAAACGTACATCATCGGGCATACTGCAAGTGACCTCCATAAGGGGGTCACCGTGCATAGCCTGCATCATCAAGAGACGATTGGCAATACTTTTTGATATAGGCAGTTCGATACCGGACATCAGTTCACATCAGGCAGAGTGGAATAGTCACGGCTATAACGCAAATGCTGCTCTATATAGCATTCCGTATAGTCTATCGTAATATCCGTTATCTCACCTTTTTTATTCATTACAGGCGTATAAACCGGATTGACAAAACCTTTATACGGAGCCAAATTCAACTTGGCATAACGCGCCAATATCTCTTTATGCAAGTCCTGATCCACTTTTATGGCATACGTCTCCACCAATGCTTTGGCTGCCTCATAATCGCCTTCGGAAGTAATACGCTGTATTTCAGCCAGCATATCGCCCACAACACGACGGACACCTTCATAATCATTGATTTGCAGATAGTGTTTACCGTCACGTTCAATGATATTCATCTCATTCTGTTCGCAGTGGTCATAGACCCAAGCCGCAATCAACTGGCGGTTACGCATGTGTGCCTCCTCAATGTCCTTGCCGGGCTCGATACGGACCAACTGAGTCATCAAACCATTCATCATCTGCTGATAATAGGCCGCTTTATATGCCTCTTTATCGGGCAGTAAGCCCAACTCAACCAATTTCTCGTCAGCCACAAAATAGAGAGCAAAGAGGTCTGCACGCGTCTCTTCAATAGTGGAAGCATGCTCCTTGAGAGCGTCTTTGCTCACACCCGGCATCAGTTTACCCGAACCATGACCGACGCACTCGTGCAAATCGGTGTGCAAATCGCCACAAATAGCACCGTACTTATCGTATAGAGCACGTATCTCGTCATCTATCATATACTCCTCGTTGAAGCCATTACCTTTGGCTGCCTCGTTATAAGCCTTGACCAAATTGTCTATCGTGACCGACTTGGAGCCGTACGATTTGCGAATCCAATTGGCATTGGGCAGATTGATGCCGATGGGCGTAGCCGGATAGCAGTCACCCGCCAAAACGGCAGCCGTAATCACTTTGGCCGAAACACCTTTAACTTCTTCTTTTTTATAGATAACATCCGTCGTCGAATGGTCTTCAAACCACTGCGCGTTAGCGGATATTATCTCCGTGCGGCGCGTAGCCTCTATGTCCTTGAAATTAACAATCGACTCCCACGTACCGGTAATACCTAACGGGTCGGCATAGGTCTCCGTAAAACCATTAACAAAGTCCACACGGCTCTGCAAATCTTTCACCCAAGCAATGCAATAAGCATTGAACGAACGTAAATCGCCGGAACGGTTATACTCAATCAAATGGGCGATTACCTCACGCTGCTCGTCGTTCTCTGCCACTTCCAAGGCTTTCGTTAACCAATAATTGATTTTTTCGAGAGCCTCGCCGTACAGTCCGCCTATCTTATAGGTGCGCTCGTACACAACACCTGCCGAATCTTTGCATAGTTGGCCATTCAACCCTATCCACAGAGGTTCTTCGGTGGTATCTTTGTGGGCATCGTACCACGCTTCCGCCTCAGCCTGCGTAACACCTTCGCCGTAATAATTCCCTGCCGAACATGCCACTAAATCTACTCCGCTGGCCTGGTTGGTACGCTTGGGCATAATGGCGGGGTCAAACATAACGGGCAAGATAGCCTCGTCGTAAGTTATACCTGCTTTTTGGCAAGCCTCCACAAACCACTCTTGGCTGAACTCGGGCAAGAATTTATCTTCACTATAGTGATGATGAATACCATTGCTGAACCAAACACGCTTGAGATATTTCTCAAAAAGAACATAATCCTCACCGCCTTTCTCGTACGGATAATTCAAATAAAGGGTCTCTAAGGCACGGCGGATTCGAAGATTATAGCGTCCGTTTTGGTCATACAAGATGTCCCGCCCCTGCAAGGCAGCCTCGGATAAATAATACACTAACTCTTTCTGTTGCAGCGACAACTCATCAAAGCCGGGCACTTCGTAACGTAATATCTCTAAATCATAAAACCTATCCACAGTGTACTGAAATTTTTGTTCTTTTTGGCAAGCGGTCAATATCGCCACACCAAGCATTGCATATATAACTCCTTTTTTCATATTGTTAGAATCTGTCTAATACGGTTTGCACTAATTCTTTTATTCTGGGCTTATAATCCGTGTTGGCAGCCTCCACTTTGCGCTGAGCAATCACACAACAAACAGTCATTGCTTTATGCCCCATGTGCAGTGCCAAACCGGCAATACAACTACCTTCCATTTCATAGTTGGTAATACGTTGCCCCTGATAACGGAAATCTGTAATCCGTTCATTGATATCAGGCACTGCCAAATCAACACGCAACACACGTCCTTGCGGTCCGTAAAAGCCATTGGCTGCAATCGTGCAACCACGCATCATATCTTCGCGGGCGATACGGTCAACCAACTCCTCGTTGGCTGACACGATATAAGGACGTGCCGCCTTCTCCGGATAATGAATAAAGTCCACCAACGCCGTCTCAAAACCGACATCTGCTATCTTGTCCCGATCCTTATAGAACGCCAACACGCCATCAAAGCCAATGCTCTTCTGACTAACGAGGAAAGTACCCAACGGAATATCTTCCTGCATACCGCCACATGTGCCGATACGGATAATCTCTAACTGGCGTTTGGCTTCCTTCTCTGCGCGCGTAGCAAAATCAATATTGGCTAATGCATCAATCTCGTTCATTACGATGTCACAGTTGTCGGTACCGATACCGGTGGAAATACACGAGATACGTTTACCTTTGTATTTACCCGTAATTGTGTGAAACTCACGGGACTGGACATCACACTCTATACTTCCTTCGTCAAAGAAAGAGGCTACCATATTGACACGATCTTGATCTCCTACCAAGATAATCTTATCTGCCAGAAACTCAGGTTTGAGATGCAGATGAAAAGCCGAACCGTCAGGATTAATGATTAACTGACTTGCTGGAAATGTTTTCATAGTATATTCTTCCAAGTTTAACAATCTCTATTTATGCCTCACCACCGCCAAACGACATCGGTATAGTTGAACCCGGTGCGGGTGAACCTGTCATTTGAATCGTTCCAAATTGTTTCTCGTATTTGGACACATTGTCCTGCAATGCAAAGAGCAACTTTTTGGCGTGTTCGGGAGTGAGAATAATTCGCGATTTAACATTTGCCTGCTTCAAGCCCGGCATCATACGAACAAAGTCCACTACAAATTCCGATGAAGAGTGTGAAATAATTGCCAAGTTAGCATACGTTCCTTCCGCCATCTCGGGGGTAAGGTTGATGTTTAATTTTTGTTCTTCCATAATTATTATTTTTTGTTTACCATCTACTATATTGATTTTTTGGCTGGGTAGAAAGAATAAACGCCGTCAACAGCGGGAGGTATATATCATACCATACTATCTCCAGGCCAAACCGTTGTTCTCCCAATTTCCTTGCTGCCGAGTTGATAATACCCAACTGCAAAAACATACGAACTATAAGCAACACGAATGCCAATAAAGACAACCATGCCGAACCAAAGGCTAAACAAATAATCAACAACATATACCACAACCCTCGTGTCATAGGCTCAAAGCCCAGCATCAGTCGCGTAGAGTGTTTATAATGCGGCGAAACAGACAAATGACGCCGCTTTTGAATCAGCCATTCTTTATAAGTCGTTTTGGGCACCGACCAGCTCAACGAATCAGGCGTGCAGGCAATGGCTGTATTATGACGATTAGCCACTTTATTGACAAACAAGTCATCATCTCCCGAGCGCATCATCAACAAACCGGCAAAACCTTTGTGCTCAATAAACATAGACCTGCGATACAGCATATTGCGCCCTACGCCCATATACGGATGCCCCGCTGCCGCACGACCCAAATAATGCAAACCGGTAAACAACGTATCGTACCGAATAATCTGATTAACACCCTTTCCCTCCGGAAAATAAGGACTATAGCCCAACACGATTTGTTTGTCTTCCTGCCCTACACACCCCTGTATCATAGAACGTATCCATTGATTAGACTCCGGCACACAATCGGCATCCGTCAGCAACAAATACTCGTACTGGGCAGCTTTTACCGCCAAGGTCAACGCTAATTTCTTACTGGACGTTACACGCGCTTCCAACGGAACAAACGTAATGTGCAAATTATGATACTTCAGCCGATACTCTTCCAGCACCGTTTGCGTCATATCTTCCGAACCGTCGTTAACTACAATTACCTCGAACATCGGATAATCTTGCTCCAATAACGCCTGCAAATAAGTTGTCAGATTTAGTTGCTCGTTTCGCGCCGACACAATAACGGACACACCCGGCCATTCAGCCGGTTGGGCAAGCGCATGTTTACGCAACCGGCGATTATGACGCGCAACAGCAGCCATATATCGAGCGTAAAAATACACCTGATAAATAAAAAGCACCATTAATAAACCGGCAGATGCTTTTTCCCACATCGGTAAGTTATACCAATCAATCATCATAGACCAGCCCAACATTATCTACCCAAAAAATATTGCCGTCGTGCCCAATAAAAGCCTCGTAACACCCCGACGAAAGCATCAGCACCAAATGGGTGGGTTGAGCCGTAGCGGAATAACCCACTTCATTAACCGTCACCATATCACCGCTGCTGTTTTTGGCGCGAAAACCATGATAATTAAGTCCTTCGTAATCTTTATAATTAGGTTGGGCGGTTATATCACCGTAGCGGAAAGGTACACGATGTTTATTCTGCCACTCCGGCACATCATTCCATATTCGCTCGTACGCAGTGGCAATACGCTCGGCATATATCTTACCATCTTTTTCCCAACGGTGTTGCAGATAAGCATATACTTCGGCACAATCGCGTCCTTCTCTCTGTTTAGGGTGCGCTGTCGCCTTGGCATACGTAATAACATTCGAATCTTCTACCTTAGCCTTATAATCCAATTGAATAGCTTTAGGCTTACGGGTAAAAGGAACCCCCATCTCAACCACACTGTAGGGATCATTGGCTGCCTTTAGAGGAACGGGCTCGTAGGTTTTACCTAAGAAGATAGTACCTGCTATTTGAAGTTTAAGGTCAATTTTCATTGCCACTATATCCTCCAATTTGCAATCCATTCGGGCACAATAACCGTTTCCCCGCCGTTCAGGACGGGTGGTACCACTAACTTTAATCCAACCCAAAACAGAAGCATACGCATTACTGATAGACCACGGATTGCCGTTCTTCCCATAGGGGAAAGGAGCCGTCTCATACGTCGTATCTGTAGGAGCAATAGCATAAATGGTTTTGGTTTTGCCACTGAACATCTTGGATTCTTTAATATATCGGGTTACCCACGAATCCATATTTCCGTACGGCAACATCTCAACACGCTCTTTAGCAGGACAAGTAGCGATAAACAAGGTCAAAACACACAAACAAAGACAAAACTTTTTCATAATTCAGTCATTTAATCCAATCTATAAATTCGGGCGGCAGAATGTAGAATAAACAGGTTCGGCATTATCCGTGTAATGCAAGTATGGATGCACCCACGACACATTCATATTATTCAATGCACGCACAAACATCGCTGCCGTAATCAAAGCACCACTTTCACGATAGTGAGTATTATCTATTTTGCCATCAGGAAATTTGGTACATTCCCCGGGAGCCACATTCATAAAATGTGCTTTAGAGGCTTCGTCTCCCAACCCAATCAACCACTCAGAAGTTAATTGTTCCATATCGACCATCATTACACCCGTTGCCCAAGCAACATGTCTGGCTGCATCAGGGTATCCGCCATGTCTGGGGTGGAACGCGCCGTCCTTGAAGTAACGACGCGATACGGGCGTACAAAGAATGACGTGCATCTTCTTTTTTTGCGCCTGCTGCACCATTTTCATCAGATTGTCGGTATATTCGGCTATAGATGCGTAACGTGTTGAATCCGTTTTCTTGGAATCATTATGGCCAAACTGTATCACCACGATATCCCCTTTATGGGCACGTTTCATCACTTCGTCCCAACGTCCTTCTTTCAAAAACGACTTAGTGGAACGCCCGTTCATAGCATGGTTCTGCACCACTATATTACCCTGCAAATAAGTAGGCAATAATTGCCCCCAACCACGCTCAGGGGAAATATCCAATTCCGTCTTGTCCGCCATTGTCGAATCACCTACCATAAACATTGTCACAGGCTTTTTACCGGCAGAAACAAGTAGTATCGTCCCCAATGCCAGAACTCCTATTAAAGCAAAATGTTTCATATTAACTGTTTAATTTATTGTGCAAAGGTACAACTTTTTTTTGATATACGCAAATAATTAAGAATATCCTGCATGAAAGCCTGTACCAACATTTGGCGTGCCGTAACAGGATCAATGCCTCGTTGTTGCATATAAAAGAGCGCAGAGTCGTCCAACTGACCGGTGGTGGCACCATGGGTGGCCTTAACATCATCGGCATATATCTCCAACTGTGGGCGGGTACGCATCGTGGCTTTTTCACTCAATAACAGGTTGCGATTCGTCTGTTCCGCACTCACTTTTTGGGCATCAGGTAAAATCTTTAATTCACCCAGGAATTCCCCTTGAGCCTCGTCTTCTAACACATATTTAACAACCTGTTTACTGACTCCCTCACCAACATCGTGGTGTACATGCGTACGCGTACACACGCGCTCCTTGTTCTTAAGGTAAGCAAGGACATATATCTCGGTTTGACAATTCACACCGACTTGATGAACCTCTATGGTATGAAGTGCCGATAAGGTGTCCTCCGATTTTTGACCTTTCTTTAAGTCCGGAGAATTGACCAACACAATACGTAAAGACGACCCCTCTTGTTGAGTAATCTGTACGTCCAAATCAGGTTCATTCAAGAATACCAAATCTTTATGTTCACCTTTATTCAAATTCAGCATAACCCTTGTCTTCCAAATCCAAAGCTAATTCCTTACCGCCCGTCTTGACAATACGGCCATTGGCAAGCACATGCACAAAATCCGGCACAATATAGTCCAACAACCGTTGATAATGGGTAATGACAATTGAGGCGTTTTCTGCCGTTTTCAAACGATTAACCCCGTCTGCCACAATACGCAAAGCATCTATGTCCAATCCTGAGTCTGTTTCGTCTAATATGCTCAAGCACGGCTCCAACATGGCCATCTGAAATATCTCATTCTTCTTTTTCTCTCCTCCGGAAAAACCTTCATTCACAGAACGGTTATTAAGTTTATCTGCCATCTCAAGCATTTTCTTTTTCTCACGCATCAGTTTGAGAAAATTAGTAGCCGATAAAGCCTCCTTTCCTTCGTATTTCCGCTTTTCATTCACTGCCGTACGCATAAAATTGACCATGGACACACCGGGTATCTCAACAGGATATTGGAAACTTAGGAACACACCTTCTCGTGCCCGTTGTTCAGGCGGCATCTGTAACAAATTCTTACCTTTAAGCCAAACTTCACCCTCCGTAACTTCATACTGTGGATTACCGGTTAGAACAGCACTCAAAGTTGATTTACCGGCACCGTTAGGTCCCATAATAGCATGCACTTCGCCTTGACCTATGGTCAGATTAACACCTCTTAATATCTCTTTTCCTTGAATAGAGGCACGCAGATTCTTTATAACTAATAATTCAGACATGACAACACCGTTTCACCCACGGCGCGGAGGGTGTTTTTATCTATATTTTGCATATTATCCTGACGGGTATGCCACCAAAAGGGGAAACCCATATTGACCTTGACATCATAATGAATGATATCAACACACGGAATACCGGCAATTGAACCTACATAATAATGATCATCTACAATTGGATAAGCCGTTTGTGAAATAAAATGATTACCATAACCCAATTTAGCCGCATTCCGCCAAATTTTCTCTACATAATCACCGGCACCCTGCATAGAATAATACTCCTTCGGGAAAATAGCATCCGGAGCGCCAACCATATCCAACAAAATACCATACTCGTACCGTTCGGACACTGGTGGTTCGGTGGAATAGGCAAACTGTTCTGCCCATAACTGTGAACCCAAGCACCATGTATTTTCCCGCTGCATACCGGTATAAAAAGAGGGTGTTCCCATATCCTCGCAGTCAAAAAAGACTATATCTATCGGACGTGGTTTGACGTTTGTTGAATCTCGCTTGAGCCCAATCTGACGGGCCACTTCCAATAGCACCCCTACTCCACTGGCTCCGTCGTTGGCTGCCGGCACACCTTGAAAGCGGTCCTCATACACCTCTTCCTCATCACACCATGGTCGGGAATCATAGTGTGCACACAGCAAAACGGCATCTGCGGAAAGATCAGATGCAAAATGACCGATTATATTGATGATTGGCTGGGCTTCACCGGCGTAGTTGGTTTTGGTCCCTTGTTGCAGTGTAACCTCTGCTCCAAAACTGCGGAGTTTTTCCACCAAATAAACCACACAATCCATGTGAGACTTGGTTCCCGGCACACGCGGACCCAAATAAACCTGCTCTGCCACATAGCGATAAGCCGAATCTGCCATGAAAGCAGGATGTTCCACCGCCGAGGAACTCTGTTTTTTGCCGCATGACACCAAACTAATAGCCGCTAACACCAACCACCCTATACGTTGAATCCTTATCATTGCAAGTTTAATTGACTGACACTACCATGATTTTGAATAGCAAGAATAGTTTGGGCTATCGGTTGAGCTATGCTCACCACTTTTACCTTGGCACAACAAGCTGTATCGAAAGGAATAGTATCCGTAAACACCAACTCGTCTAATGCACTTCCCATCACTTTATTCACTGCATCTCCTGACATAATACCGTGAGCCACAACAGCACGCACCGACCGTGCGCCATTTTCTTTCATCACCGCTGCTGCTTTGCATAATGTACCTGCCGTATCTGCCATATCATCTACAATCACGACATCTTTACCCTGTACATCACCCAGAACACGCATCTCGCTAACCTTATTGAAGTCAGGACGATGTTTATAACATATCACCATCGGAACCTCATGGTCCGTCATATAGTGAAGTTTACGGCAGAAAGCCGCAGCACGTTTACTGCCGCCCACATCCGGGGAGGCGACAATCATATCTTTCAAATTCAGCGAAGCCACATAATCTACCAACACATTGGCTCCGTATAAGTGGTCCACAGGAATATCAAAGAATCCCTGAATCTGCTCTGCATGCAAATCTATCGTTACCACGCGGTCGGCACCGGCTGTCTGCAACATGTTAGCCACCAGTTTGGCTCCGATAGATACACGCGGCTTGTCTTTTCTGTCTTGACGTGCCCAGCCGAAATAAGGAATGACAGCTATCACTTTATAGGCACTGGCACGCTTGGCAGCGTCTATCATCAGTAATAACTCCATTAAATTGTCACTGTTCGGGCATGTTGATTGCACCAAATAAACGGACAGTCCACGGACAGACTCCTCAAACGAAACGGCAAATTCGCCATCGGAGAAACGAGTCATGTTCAGGCTGCCCAATTGACAGCCCAAATATTGACAAATACGCTGAGCCAAAGCACTACTTTTGCTTCCGGCAAATACTTTGTAAGGGTTGATTTCTGTTGCCATATTATTATAGTTTTTATTATGCCGATATTTGAATGTCATACCCCTCCTCGATTAAAGGAGCTGCTATATTCTTCATCTCTGCAAGAGTGAGTTTTTCCAAACTTGTTACCGGTGTTGCCCGGTCAATAACATATATCATTACCTGCTTGGGGTGCAGTTCACGAACAGCCTCATACCACGCTTCTAATTCCTCTGGGGTGGTATTGTCTATCGTGTCCCCGCGATATGTGCCACGCAAAAAACAGGTTTGCAGAATAAAATCTCCGTCAAAGCAACCTAATCCCTCTTTTATTTGCATCACCGTCAGTGACTTATTTACCGGCTGGTCAATCAAACGCATCGTCTTATCTAAGGCACTGTCTAATTTCAAGATTCGATTATCCGCTAACATCAGTCCCTGAATTACATCTTGCCGCCCCAGTTGAGTCGAGTTGCTCAACACACTTATCTTAGCGGTTGGACATAGTTCGTCACGCAGTTCGCGGGTGCCTTGAATAATACGTAGAAAATCAGGGTGCAGCGTAGGCTCTCCATTGCCGGAAAAAGTCAGCACATCGGGCGCAACAGATAAATTTTGTAAGCCCTCACGCAAGGCTGTCATATACTCCTCATAAGTCGGCAGGACCGGATGAGCACACTGCTGATTGAAACCACATTCGCAATAAACACAGTCAAAGGTACAAATCTTATGATTCACCGGCATCAAATTGATACCTAACGATACTCCCAAACGACGGGAATGAATAGGACCATATATGATTGAATCAAACAGCATCTTAAACAGTTATTACGCGGTTACCCAGTGCTTTACAAATCTGTGAACGAATATCTAATAAAAATGGTTGCTCTTGCAATAGCGTCTTTATCACGTCCCAATCGCCACTTTGTTGTGCTTGCTCCAAACTATGCTGCAAATCATTAATACGTTCATTGACGACGGTCAGTTTTAATTCCAATAGCAAACGGTTTACCAGTTCAGGCAGTTGGTCTGCATCGGTTTTTATATCTATTACCTGCGTCACGTTTTCCGATATGGACACCTTGCTGTATATTTTACTCAATTGATATTTATCTGCCACTAAATCTACCGCCAATTGACTGATTTGAGAGTTCTCATGATGCAAGAAGAAAGACTCTGCCACAAAACCCTCGTTGCGGAAATGATTCATATATTCGTCCATAATCTGCTGATGTAAATCCTGATTAGGACGTATCTCGTCGTTATGAATCTCATTTATGATATATTCCCCGACCAGTATATTCTTTCCGTCACTCCCTGTCCACAGCACACGTCCACCGTAACGGATAATCACTTGCAACAGATTTAATATATTTTCGTCCATCGCAGAGTGTTGGGTTGGTGTAAACGATTTGGAATTTTCTTCTTTGTATTGTTCACGACGCTGGTTGGCAACTTCTCTACTCAATATATCCTCCTGCATATCCAAGAAGGTAGAACAATCCCGCAAATAGACTTGTCGTGTTATCGTGTCCGGAATGACAGCTATACTGCGTACTACCGACTTAATCAACTCACTGCGGGCCAACGGGTCTTGCCCCGCCTCTTCACTCAATAGTTGTGTTTTGAACCGAATAAAATCGGTTTGATGTCTATTGATATAGTCCAAGAACTCGTCCGCAGTATGTGTACGGGCATAAGAATCCGGATCCTCTCCTTCCGGCAGCAACACCACTTTAACGTTAATGCCCTCCTCCAAAATCATGTCTATTCCGCGCAGTGCCGCTTTGATACCGGCCTTGTCCCCGTCGTATAAAATCGTTATATTACCGGTAAAGCGGTGAATCAATTTAATCTGCGGTTGCGTCAAAGATGTTCCCCCACTCGCCACCACATTATTGATACCTGCCTGATACATCGATATAACGTCCATCTGACCTTCAACCAAATAACATCTGTCTAACCGCACAATAGCCTGTTTGGCTTGGAATAAACCGTATAAACTGTTGTGCTTCTCAAACAAAGGCGACGTGGGAGAATTAACGTACTTGCCCACCTTGTCGTTTTGTTTCATAATACGTCCGGCAAAGCCAATAACTTTACCCGACACGCCAAAGAAAGGAAAAATAACACGCGAATGAAAGCGGTCATACAAACGCCCGTCTTCGCTTTTCAGACACACACCGGTACCCCAATATGGCGCATTCTCCGGGTCATTGACCAGGAATTTTTCGTCAAACCCCTGTTTTTTCGCATCTATGCTCAATAAATTTTTATTGGGAGAATAGCCGATTTGAAATTTATGGATAATATCATCTCTCAATCCGCGTTCACGCAAGTATCCTAATCCGACCGCTTTTCCCTCTTCTGTCTCCCAAAGTTGGTGCTGGAACCATTTGTTACTCCAGTCATTCACCACAAACATTGACTCTCGGTCATCTTGATGTTGTTGTTCCTCTGTGGTCAACTGACGCTCCTCTATCGTTATACCGTAACGTTTCCCCAACATCTTCAGAGCCTCCACGTAGGTACATTGTTCTATTTCCATCACAAAACCTATGGCGTGACCGGATTTACCGCAACCGAAACACTTATAAATACCTTTGCTGGGAGATACGGTAAACGAACCTGTTTTTTCGTCATGAAACGGACACAAACCAATCAGATTGGCACCGCGTTTCTTCAGCGATACATAGTCGCCCACCACTTCTTCTATCTTGGCGGCAGAGAAAATACGATCTATGGTATCACGTGGTATCATATTGGTAATGTGCTTATTTCTTACGTCTATTACGTTGTTCTTTTGTTTGGATAACAGGTTCTTCCTCTTCTTCCACTGCCGACAAAGCCCTCTGGGTAGGACGAACCGTGCGCTCCGGACGGTCAAAAATACTCATCGGACTGGTGGGACGTTCCTGTATTGCCCAGAAAAAGCCGACCAAGCGTGTCTCTGCCGGCTTGATTTGGTCCAACGGATATAATGTACCTGTCGTTTCTGTAGTGAACAGGACATGATGCACCTTGTTATTTTCCATAAACATATTCACATAACTGCTTTGCGATTTATTCACACCCACATAGGTGCTGTCCGCGTCCCGAGGATAAAAAACGGTCTCGGCATTACCGCTAACTTCTACCTCTTTCAGTTCGCCACCGCGTACAAAAGCACGCATCTCTTTTCCCGATAATTGGTCATACTCCTCTTCTCCCTCTTTTTTTACACCTAACGCCGAACCTACACCGTGAGCATAATCAATGGTGCCGTTTTTCAAATACACAAATATCGTATCGGCAGATATCTGGTTTTGTTCGCTCCAGCATACCGGCTCATGAAACATAGTGGCCATTGAGTCCTTGCCACAATAAACCATCGAATCGCACACAAACTGGTAATCCTTACAGTAAGCACGGACATGGAAAAAAGCACGTACTTGCCTGTACAAAGAATCCTTATAAATCGTGTCCGGTGCTTGTGCCACCAATATACTGTCTTGCCATACGCTGTCTTTGCTGACCAATATAGTTGCCTTAAACGGCACTTCTTCCGTAAACAACGTATCTGCGTGAATATAAGTCTTGTTTTCTTGAGACCACTCTATCATATACGCACTGTCGGTAGCGAAACCGGATTTCTCGTTTTCGTGAACAATACCGTAGTTCCCGAGCAGGGTCATGTGCTGTACGGTATCCGTCATTTCCATATTACCGAACACATTGCCCACACCTATTTTTTTGTCGTAGTAAATGGTATCGCCCGTCAGTTCTTTTCCGTTATGATGAATAATGCGGCTGCGGTCCAGTAGCATACTCCGTTCCGTTGCCGTGTTATACCATCCGTTGGAAGAGAGAATCGTCGTTTCGTCTTTATACACAATCGTTGTGGGACAGACTAAAGTTGCTACATTCGTTTCCGTGTTATACACCAATGTATCGGCATCTAATGTAAATGATTCGTTCTGCAAGTGAACCGTATTGCGGAAAACGGCTTGATTGTCAGACGGGCAGTAAGATCCCCACACCGATTCCAAACTGTTTACATCATCTACTATCTTACCGCCTGTGAAATAATACGCCAAATTGCTTGTCCTGTCGTAGTTCATGCTATCCGTCGTCAATACGGTAGTGATATGCGTCAAACGGACATTATGCCGCAAACGTGCCACGCGGGTATTGCCGTCGTAGTAAAGCACATCGCCTACGCCTTCCAATGTGTCTCCTTGCACAAAGCGTACATGACCAAAAGCATCAAACGAATTCGTTTTCTCGTAGAAATAAGCCGAGTCACAATACATCAGTGCCTCTTCATGACGAAAACGGACATTACCTTTCAACAATTGGGCATCCGGCAAACGGTTCTTGTCGAAACTCAATGTCTCGCAATGCTCCAAATACACCATTTTCTGTGCGAACATCACTCCGCACACCAACCACGCTGCTATTGTAAATAATATCTTCTTCATTTTATTTCCTCTCCCCCCTTACAGAGGGGGTTGGGGGTGTCGTCTTTCGCCTAATCATGCACCCACCCCGGATATTCAAAATCGCAACCTTTCCACTTGTCGTCGATATGAATATAGGTCTCTTTTTGTTTTTTCTTTATCCAATTTTCCACAAACTCACTGCTAAGGTGCTGCTCCAGCATCTGACGGATAACCTGAAAATCATCTACCATATTGGCTTTGTGAATATCATTCTTGGCTTTCAGTTTGACAATAGCGCAAACCTCTTTGTTCTTGCTTTCGTCCATCATCAGAAACGGCTCTGATATTTCCCCTACCTGTAGCGAATAAATCTGCTTGGCCACCTCGGCAGGCAAGTCTTGGTATTCGAACTTGCTGGAACCGGTATTGGGATTCATCATCATGCCGGCATTCATCATAGATTGTTTATCTTGGGAAAAACGCATAACTGCCTGTTCAAACGTAGCATCGGCACTGTCGCGAATAATGGCTCGGATAGAGTCTAATTTAGCCAACGCATCTATTTTGTCTTGGGCACTCACATGAGGACGCAGCAGGATATGGCGGCAATTGATACGCTCGCCCTTTTTTTCTATCAGCTGGATAATGTGGTATCCGTATTCTGTTTCCACTATCCGGCTCACTTTTTTGGGGTCATTCAGGTTAAAGGCCACATCGGCAAACTCCGTCACCAATTGTCCACGGCCCACAAAGCCCAACTCGCCGCCACGTTTGGCACTTTCTACATCTTCCGAATACAAACGCGCCAACGTTGCAAAATCCGAACGGCCACTCTGAACGCGCTCCGTAAAATCACGAAGACGGCCCTTGATACGCTCCGTCTCTTCTCGAGGTACAGGAGGCTCAAAACTTAATATCTGCACTTCCACTTGGGCAGGAATAGTCGGTATCGAATCTTCCGGCAAACTGTTGTAATATCGGCGTATCTCGGCCGGAGTGGGTTTGATATGTTCCGTCAGTTTTTGCTGCATCTGTTGAATAATCATCTGATTGCGAACCGTCGTCATCAACTCTTCCCGAATCTCACTTTGAGACTTACGGAAATACTCTTCCATCTTTTCTTTCGAACCTATTTGACTGATGTAATAATTCAGCCGCATATCCACTTGGTGGCTCACGTTGGATTCGTTGGCCTCCACCGAATCAATCAGGGCTTGGTGCAAAAACAATTTCTGAATAGCCATCTGTTCCGGTATGACGCAATACGGGTCTCCTTTTATTTCCTGACCTTCGTATTGTGCACGCAGACGTTCCTCTTCCACCTCGCTCCGCAGAATAGCTTCGTCACCCACTATCCATATCACCTCGTCAATGATATTGTCCGCCTTCACCGGAACAAGCAGTACGCACACGTATAGCAGGCATATTAACTTTCGGAGCCCTGTTTTTTGGCTATTGATTTTCATTTTGTTCATATCTTTTCACTTTATTGAAGCGCACGGCTTCATCGTATAGTTTTGTCCTGTATTTTTTCAGATAATCCACCTGCCATTTGCTAACCAATATCTGTCCAATCGCGCCTTTGGCATATTCACGGGGCATCACCTCGCCCGACATTCGCTTGTCCGTCACTTGCAAAATATAGACGGACGTTGAATCTTCCATAACAATCTGACTGTGCTTGCTCAAATGCTGGTTGAATATATCATTTTCGATAGGCAAACGCAGTAATAACTGATTTGTAGCATACCATTCTTCGGGAAAATACTCATATCCCGAGGCGTACTGATAGGCATATTTTTCTATTTTTTCTATGTTGGCATCATTCAGTTTTGTCATCCATTTTTTCAAGTAGTCTATCTTGGGTGTCCCTTTCGGCACAACCACCAGCACACCTTTCACGATACTTTCGCGCAAACGGAGCCTGTTTTGGTTGGCAGCATACACCTGTGCAACCACCGAATCCGGCCACTCTTTGGGACAATACCGCGATACCATCTTCTCCTCGTGCACATGCACATAGAGCGAACGCTTGTAATCTTCCACCAGCTGTTTCATTTCCTCCGTTTCGCGGTCGCGTGCTTCGTCATACTCCAATATCTGAGTAGCCCATTGGCGGATATATGTTTCTGCCATTTGGGCGCTATCTTCGGCAGATTCGGCATTTTGAGTTATTTCGTCCAGTTGAGCAAACGTTAACTGATGGCCATTCACTTCTGCCGCCACATTGTCGTACTGCCGTTTTTCCAACAAACCGCAGGCACTCATCGCCAATGCCACACAACCTATGTAAATTATTTTTTTCATCTTTGATTCGGGTTATTTATTACGTACATCAAATGTCCTTCCACCACCTCTGTCGGCTGCAAAGGCAACTTCACGCTTGGTGCTTTAACGCCTTCCTCTCCCAATGCCTTGTCGCTTACCTCGATATGCATCTCGTCCCATGTTCCGTCTTTTAGAATCATATTCAGCACCGTCGCCCCTCCTTCCACCAGCACGCTATGAATACCTCGTTCACCTAAGTCTTGCAGCACAAACGGCCAGTCTGTCTTTTCGCGGTAAACGATAGTTTCCGCTTCGTCCGAAAAAATACGGCTGTTCATCGGCACTCTTCCACGACGGTCCAGTAGCACGCGTATCGGGTTGCGTCCGGGCCAACGGGTGGTCAGGAGTTTGGGATTGTCTTTCAACGCCGTACCTGACCCTACCAATATAGCCATATTTTCCGCCCGCATCTTATGCACTAACATCTTCGTCGTCTCCGTTGAAATCACCAGCGGTCCTTCTTCTCTAAACTCTAAACTCTCAACTCTAAACTTATCCAAGTATCCATCGGCGGTCTGTGCCCATTTCAATGTCACGTATGGTCTTTTCTTCTCGTGCAGACACACAAAACGTTTGTTCAGTTCCCTGCACGCTTTCTCCATTATCCCCACCGTTACTTCTATTCCGGCATCGCGTAACATCTGTACACCTTTTCCCGCCACCAGCGGATTAGGGTCTGACATGCCCACCACCACACGACCTATGCCTTTTTCTATTATCATCTTGGCGCAAGGCGGTGTCTTGCCGTAATGGCTGCACGGCTCCAAATTCACAAACAGCGTACACTCATTTAATCGTGCATCGTGCATCGTCAACCGTGCATCGCTAATACATTCCACCTCCGCGTGCGGACCTCCGAACCGTTTATGCCATCCTTCGGCAATTATATCCCCCTCGGCATTCACCAGCACAGCCCCTACCATCGGATTGGGAGCCACGTAGTACTCTCCCAAACGGGCCAATTGTAAAGTTCTTTCAATATATCTTGCGTAATCCAACATTTTTTTGTACCTTTGCAGCGTGAATGTAACGTTAGAACATATCATCCCTGACCTCTCTCCCGTCTATTCTTCGGCGGAAGCACGGGAATTGGCATTGTGGATTATTGAAGAGTCCACCGGCTTGTCACGCACACAAATCCTTACAGACTGCAAAGATACAAAAAATATTCCAAATTACAAAGTAATTTTGCAAAGAATTTTGAAAAAAGAGCCTATCCAGTATATTTTTGAACATACCGAATGGTCCGGACTGGATTTGCGCGTCACTCCCGCCACCCTCATTCCCCGTCCCGAGACTGCCGAGTTGGTAACATACATTTCACGCCATTTTACCCTTTGTTTTTTAGGTACTTTTCCCGAAGGTCGCCCGAAGGTCACCCGAAGGTCACCCGAAGGCAGACCGGAGGTGAGCCGACAGTCGTTCGACAGTCGTTCGACAGTCATTCGACAGTCAAAGCCACTCGCAAGGGTACGTGTCTTGGATATTGGTACCGGTTCCGGCTGCATCGCCATTGCCCTCAAAAAACAGCATCCGGCATGGCAAATATCCGCCATGGATATATCCGGCAAAGCACTTGCCGTAGCCAATGAAAACGCCAAGCGTAATCAGGTTGAAATCAACTTCTTTCAAGGGGACATTTTTACCGATGAAATCGGCGATTTTGACATCATCGTCAGCAATCCGCCTTACGTTCTTGAGGGCGAAAAAGCAACGATGGAAAACAACGTATTGGATTACGAACCCCACACGGCCCTTTTCGTGCCCGACTCCGACCCGCTGCGTTATTATCGACGCATTGCCTCGCTCAAAAAAGCACCTTTCTTATTCTTTGAGATAAACCGGCAAATGGGTGCAGCACTTTGTACCCTGTTGCAAGACTTGGACTATACCGATATTCATCTACAAAAAGACTCCTATGGAAACGACCGAATACTCTCTGCACGAATTGATTGTTAAGGCAGAACACTACGCCGCCTCTGCTGAACGCTGTGTCTATGATATACAACTCAAACTGCGCCAATGGGGCTGTACTTCTTCCGATGAACAGACGGTAATTGAGCATTTGATGGAACACGGTTTTATCAACCACTCGCGCTATGCTAACGCCTTTGTGCATGACAAACTGCATTTCCAAAATTGGGGACGTGTCAAGATTGCCTATGCTCTGCGGGCAAAAAAAATCGAGGACTCCATAATAGACGAAGCCCTCGGAAATATCGATGAACAGGATTATACAGCCATCTTGCGTAAAGTGGCTTTACTGAAAAAAAACGCAAACCGCGAGCAACAGATTCGCTTCCTGTTGCAGCGCGGTTTTTCGTACGGGGACATCAGCGAACTGTCTTGCCTTGAGCGTCGTATGTAACTCCTCCGTAATTGAAATATACCACATCGTTATGGATATACTTCGTTCCGTTCTGTTGCAGGAATTCTAACGTAATAGGCTCATTGCGCGTAGGTACAGGCGAAGCCTTATGAATGGTGAACGCCTGCATTGCCACTGTAGCGGGGTTGTAGTTGTTATTACCCGGCTGGAAGGCGATGATAATGGTTTGACCTTCTTCCAAAGCCTCCATCGTATTTCCGTCGATATCCACGATACAGTTCGTCATCGCATAGGAAACAGGCAGCGAACTGGTTGCAGCAGCCGTCAAATCGGTTATATCTCCCTCGTTGAACTCGGTAACCGGCTGAGTCCAAGAGATGGCTTGGTCGGCTTTGTCAACGGTTAATAAGACGTTGCGCGTAGCCGTATTGTAACTGCACGTGTTGTCCGGCGTAAAGAGAACTTGCGCCGTGTAAGTGCCTGCGTCCAAAACGGCTTCGGGGTCAAGGTCTAACCAAGACAGTGTACCCGGAACTTGTTTATTCAGTTCGGTCAGAACCGACTCTTTTACTTTCTGACCATACACGATGCCGGCAGCCGAAACGGCGATGGCGGGGTCGATACGTTCAAGGGTCAGTTGTTTGGAAATAATTTCGGTAGCGTTGTACTTGTAATTACCCGGTTGTTGGGCACTCAATGTAACCGTTCCGGCGCAAACGGGAACGACATGTGCATACTCATCTACATACGCGATAGACGAATCGGATGAGGTGTATTGGATAGGCAGTCCCTGGTTGCTGAACGCGTGCAGCGTAAGGTTGACATTGGTGGGGTATGTACCTAACGTCTCGTTCCACGTAATAGTCTGGTCATACTTGGATGTCTTACCGTGTACGGCGATAACGGCCTTGCGGCCTTCGCCCTCAAGGATAATCTGTCCGTCATGTTCACCGGCTTGGTCATGGTTGTAGGTGATGGCAAGTACGGTGGTTTGGTTCTCCTTGTTCTTCTCGCCAATCGAAGTAGTGGAAAGGGTGAAACTCGGATTGGTGGAGGAAACAGCCACTACGATGCTGGTCCAGTTGACATTGACGGTCTTGACTTGAACGGGGTCATCTACCATGGCATCCGTGAAATAGATCTCATCCGAACCTACGCTGAGTGATTTGCGCTCGGAAACAGTGATATCACCGAAGGAGGACGTGGAAGATCCTACATAGTGCAGTTTGATATAACGCGTAGTACTTTTCAGTTGGGCAGAGTCATCAATGACTTGTCCGCCCGAAATTAAGGAAGTTTCCACATCTTTGGTCCATACACCTGTCCAATGGGTGTGGTCCGTACTCTCAAGAACGGACATCGTTCCTGTTCCTAAATTGGCGTGACTAAAATAGATTTTATCCGCCAATCCTTCCGAAGTAAGCGCAATAACCGCTTCGTTCTCCTCAGGGGTTATGATACCGCCCAATGTTGTTCCGAGTTGGATACGGCTGGTAAGACTCCACTGGCTGTTAGCGGATTTGGAGATAACCGTTTGCGGGTCATTGAAATGGGTTCTTGTCAACTCGGTGTCAAACGGCAGTTGGGCGTGTGCAGCCACGGCTGACACGCATGTTAAAAGAAATAAACAAGACTTTTTTGCCCGCCGGCGGCAGAAAGCCACCACACCGGCAAGCAGGAGCAAGAACGCGTACACATCCCATCCGTCGCCGATAGGCGCGCTAACAGGAGGAGCCCATCCTCCTTTATTTCCGCCATTGGTTTTCTCATTCGAATAACTTGCCAACGTACTTCCCGGCTCAATATTTCGGGCTGCCACATTGTAGGTGCCGCCGCCTCTAAACACCTCGGAAGACGTGGTATTCATATCTTGCACCGGTGTAGAGCCGTAGTTAAACATGTTTTCATCTTGCTGAAAAGCAGTCTGCTCCCCATAATAATAATCATTCACATAGCCATTATTTCCCCACGATGGGCTTTGGCTCGATGTGCTACCGTAATTTTGTGCGGGAGCCGCCAAGCAGTTTATCAGCGCAAAGCTCCCCAACAGAACATAATTCTTCACTTCTATTTTCATTTGTTTTTGACCAATACCTTAATAAAATACAATCTAACTTCTTTATTCTTTAACAAACTTCATGAGTTTACCATCTACCTTAACAATATACATGCCGGGAATCAAATTCCGAATCGGAATAATTGCATTGTGATGTATATTTTTGCTTAATAGTAATTTGCTGTCCGTTGTGTACAGCATTGCCACAGACGATGCGGAAGCGTTTTCTATATGTAGGTTGTTTGCATCAACCCAGATATAGGTATTTGCCCCAACAGGGTCATTGCCGGTGGGAACAAACGGTTGTTCTTTCATCGGATGTTCCAGTACAATGAAACGGAAATCATCGTCCGTAGTAGGTGCTATATTAAAGTGATAACTTTGACCC
>JAKSMY010000028.1 GCA_024400275.1 Paludibacteraceae bacterium
GCAACTCTTTCACTTCCGCTTGGGCAGGAGCCACGTAGGCGTCACGCAGTTGGTCCAGGAACGCCATCACGTTCTCTTGTGTCTCGGCGCACGTGTTGTGCAGCGACTTCTCGGCATAGTTGCGTTTGCCGAACAGTTGTGCCATCTGCAAGCGCGTATTGGCTATCTCCACGATGATGGCGGTATTGTCAAACTCACCGCCTAAAGCGCGACCATTATACGCTTTGTATAAGGTTTCGCGTAGCGCGCGATTGTTGCAGTCTTCCATGACGGGAATAAAAGTAGTCTGCTTCAAATCGAGCATCCAGCCTTCCTTTCCGTTCTGTTCGGCAATACCTTTGAGCATGGCTTTGGTGTCCTCGTTCAGTCCGTCCAACTCGCTCTCGTCGCTCACGGCATAAGTCCAGGCGTTGGTGGCATTGAGGGCGTTCTGACCGTATTGTGTGGTCAGGTTGCTCATCTTGAGTGTCAACGCTTTGAGTTGCTCCTTGCCTGCGGCATCAAGGTTGGCACCGTTATCGGCAAAACCTTCGTAGGTTTTCTCCAGGATGCGGTACTGCTCCGGGGTCAGGTTCAGACTGTCGCGCTGGTCATACACGGCTTTGATACGTTGGAACAGACCGTCGTTCAGCAGGATAGCGGTCTCGTATTCGCTGAGTTTGGGAGCCATCTCCACTTCCAAAGCCTGCATTTCGTCATTGGTCTCGGCGGAAGCAAGGTTGTAGAAGCAGTAGGACACTTTTTCCAGCATCTCGCCGGCATTCATATATGCCTCTATGGTGTTCTCAAACGTAGGTGCTTCGGGGTTGTTGACAATAGCATCAATGTCAGCCAGTCCCTGTTTCATACCTTCTTCAAAAGCAGGACGGTAATGCTCCATTTTAATTTCGTTGAAGGGAAAGGTCCCGTGAGGGGTGTCCCACTCTTTGTAATTGTAGAAGGGGTTTTTCTTGGCGCAACCCGTCAGCGCACATGCGGCGATTGCCATAACAATTAGTTTTTTCATAAAATTAAATCAAAATCGGCTGCAAAGTTACGAAAAAATATCGAATTTACCAAAAAAATTTGTTTTATTTGAAAAAAAAGCGTACCTTTGCACGTTATTTTGCGTAAAAAGGTACCTGTATGGAGAATTTTTATTCATTGGAGTTTTTTAATAACTTTTTGTTTTTGATGGCACTGCTGTGCTTTGTTATTTTCGTTTCGTTGTTTTTTGTTGACGCGGGTTATGGTAAGATGCGTACTGAAAAGTGGGGACCCGCTATAAATAATAAGGTCGGCTGGTTCTTGATGGAGGCTCCTGTTTTTGTGGTGATGCTCTACTTGTGGGCTATTTCGGATGTACGCCTGCAGATGCCTTATTTGGCATTCCTGCTTATTTTTGAGTTCCACTATTTCCAGCGGTCTTTTGTCTTTCCTTTCTTGCTGAAGGGGGATAGCAAAATGCCGATTGCCATTATGTTTTTAAGTGTTGTTTGGAATTTGATTAACGGTTATGTTCAGGGCTATTGGCTCTTCCATTTGGCACCAATGTATCGTCCTTACGGCGTGCAGTGGTTCGCATCGTGGAAGTTTATTTTGGGCTTGATTATATTTATCGTGGGTTGGATTATCAACATGCACTCTGACCATGTTATCCGTCATCTGCGCCAGCCGGGTGATACGAACCACTATCTCCCGCAGAAAGGTATGTATCGTTTTGTTACCAGTGCCAATTACTTGGGTGAGATTACCGAATGGCTGGGTTGGGCTATCCTTACGTGGTCGTGGGCAGGAGCGCTGTTCTTCCTGCTGACATGCAGTAATCTTATTCCGCGTGCTAACTCTATTTACCTTAAATATGAACAGGAGTTTCCCAAGGAGTTCAGTCGCAAACACCTGAAACGTATTATTCCGTTCATCTACTAGGCAACTATGTGACTAGTTGACTAGACTAGTCAACTGATTTGATCAAATTTAATTATTATGAATAAATTATTTTCCGGGTTTCAACTCGGTCCCGTCACGTTGCGTAACCGTTTTATTCGTTCTGCAGCGTTTGAGAACATGTGCTCGAACAATACGCCGAGTCAGATGTTGGAGGATTATCATGTGAGTGTGGCTCGCGGAGGGGTAGGAATGACCACCGTGGCATATTGTGCCGTTGATTTGAGTGGCGTTAGTTTTGACGGGCAGTTGTATATTCGTCCGGAGGCTTTGCCCGGATTGAAAAAACTGACCGATGCCGTCCATGCCGAGGGTGCCAAGGTCAGTATTCAATTGGGGCATTGCGGCAATATGACCCACTTCGCCACCTGCCACTGTATGCCTGTTAGTGCCTCCAACGGCTTTAATCTGTATTCGCCTACTATCCACCGCCGGTTGCGCGTGGACGAGATACATCGATTGGTGCATAAATTCGGCGAGGCGGTTGATTTCTGCCGTGAAGCCGGTTTTGACTGCGTGGAGATACATGCCGGTCACGCATATCTGATTTCTCAGTTCATATCGCCGCGTACCAACCACCGTCATGACGAGTACGGCGGTTGCTTCGAGAACCGTGTGCGCTTCCTGAACGAAGTCTTGGACGAGGTTATGGCACATGCTCAGGGCGATGAAACGACGGGTAAGAAAGCCCTTTCCGTGGTCGTTAAGACGAATATGACCGACGACTGCTGGCGCGGCTCGGATATGGAAGAAGGCATCCGAATAGCCAAAGAAATAGCCAAACACCATGTACATGGTATTGTTCTGTCCGGCGGTACGGTCAGCGCTTCGCCGATGACTATTCTCGGCGGTGCCATGCCAATCAAAGCCCTTGCCGGATATATGCCCGGTAAGATGTGGTGGCTCAAGGCGGCTCTGCTTTGTGGCGGCGGCAAGATGATGATTAAGACTTCGCCCTTCCGCGAGTTATACTTCATGGACTGGGCAAAACGTTTCCAAGAGGCTTTCCGCAACGATCCCGAAGTGGCAGATGTGCCGCTTATCTATGTCGGCGGCGTGCAGAGTGGCGATTCGTGCCAACGTATTATGGACGAGGGCTTTGAGTTGTTCCAACTGGCACACGTGCTGATTAAAGACCCTGACTTTGTGCATCATGTTGAGGCAGACCCTCATTATCATGCCAAGTGCAAACGCAGTAATTACTGCGTAGGGCGCATGTACACCCTTGAAATGAAGTGCCACGAATGTGTGGAACGCGACGGCGAACAGATTCCCTCTTCGATGAAGAAGGAGATTGCTCAACTGGAGCAAAAGTGGCAACAATAACTATCAACTATCAATTATCAACTATCAACTGTCAATTATCAACTATCAACTATGTTAAGTTTAGTTACAGGTGCCAGTTCAGGAATAGGATTTCAGTACGCTACGCAGTTGGCGCGTGATTACCACACCGACCTCCTGCTGGTCAGCAATCAGGAGAAAGAACTGCAAGAAGTGGCCGATTTGTTGGCTAAAAAATATGGCGTTGAAACGATTGCCCACTATGCTGATTTGAGTCAGACAGATGCTGCTGAACAGTTATACGCTTATTGCCACGACAATAACCTGCAGGTGGATATCCTTATCAACGATGCCGGTGTGTTCTTCTTCAATCCGTATCTGGAAACATCTATGAAACGTATTGAGTTGATGCTCAATCTGCACATGATTTGCGTAGCCAAGATGTGCCGTCTGTTCGGCGAGGATATGGCTAAACGTGGCAAAGGATATATCCTTAATATGTCTTCTATGTCCGCTTGGATGGCGATGCCGGGTATTCAGACCTACAATGCCACCAAGGCGTTTATTTATAATTTGAGTAAGTCGTTGTGGTACGAGTTCAAGCCGCTTGGCGTACATATCACGGTGATGGCTCCCGGGGCTGTGGATACGTCTTTGTTCGGTTTGGCACCTCATTTGCGTAAACTGGCTGTGGCACTCACGGTTAGTATTCCGCCGGATAAACTGGTACGAAAGGCATTAAAAAAGATGTTCCGGGGGGTCAAGGCTTCCACGCCGGGCTTTATCAATTGGCTCTGTACGCCTTTGCTCAAACATACTCCCGATTGGCTGGTTTTCCTCGCCATTAAGTACGTGGGCAAGTATCAAAAGTGAGTCGAATCATTCTCCACTTGCTAAACCTGTAAAAAAAAATTGCGTATATCATTTTTTTTTTGTACCTTTGCAGTGAAAATGAGAGTACTATGAAAAATATGTTATGGTTAATAGGCTTGTTGTGTGTGGCAGAAATGACTTTTGCCACAGAGCGTAGCGTGGAAGAAGCACAAGCTTTGGCTCTGCAATTCGCTAATGCTCAGGCTGCTATGAGTCCGGCTCGTGGTAGTGAACGTGTGTCCAAAACGATTCGCCTTGCTCATACACGCAATAAACTGAATAACAACACTCCCGCCTTCTATGTGTTCAACAACGAAGATAACCAAGGCTACGTAGTGGTAAGTGCTGACAGCCGAACCGAAGATATACCTCTTTATGCGGAAGAAGGTCAGTTTGATGCCGATAATATCAACCCTAATCTGCGTTTTTGGCTTAATCATTTGCAAGAAGAGATTTCTCAAGCCAATGACAGTAATGCTGTGGATAAAGTTACACCGCGTAAACTGACCACGGCAATCCCGCCGCTTTTGGTTAATGAACAAGGCAAGGAAATAACATGGTACCAAGAAGCACCTTATTATAATCTCTGCCCGATAGACAAATACGACAACACACGCTGTCTGACAGGGTGTGTTGCCACGGCTGCAGCCCAAGTGATGTATAAGTGGCGTTACCCCAAGCAAGGTACCGGAAGCAAGACCTATACGTGGATTAATGCCAACTATCGCTCGCAAAGGGAAACGTTAACCGCCAACTTTGGCTCTACTGCCTACGATTGGGACAATATGCTTCCTTCCTACGAAGGGGTCTATGCCACCACGGCGCAGAAAAATGCCGTGGCTACCCTGATGTACCAGTTAGGTGTGGCGAGCGAAATGGAATATGGCGGAGATGCCGCAGGCGGAAGCGGCGCTTACACAGACCAGTTGGCTGACGGTTTGGTCAATTACTTCGGATATAAAGTATCCAAGTTCGTTACCACCGCTTCCAGATACGACTACGGTACGTCCGCGTTCTCTCCTGCTGAGTTCTCCATCAAACTTTCTACATTGGAAACCTATTTTAACGAGGACCTGGAAGCAGGACGACCCATTGTTATGGGCGGAGAAGATGAAGATGGCGGACATGAATTCGTATGCGACGGACGTAATGCGAACGGCTATTTTCATATCAACTGGGGTTGGGAAGGAGACGGCAACTGTTACTGCCTGTTGTCTGCCCTGAAGCCCTTGGGGTATTCGTACACGTTTTCAAACAGTATAGACGCTATCATAGGCTTGCAGCCTCAAAAAATCGACAGCGTTCATGTGTCGTCTCTAACGGTTAGCCCGCAATCGGCAACCTTGAAGATTAACGAGAAACTTACTCTGACTGCCACCGTCTCTCCTGCTGATGCTACGGATAAATATGTGACATGGAGCAGCAGCAATACAAACGTTGCCCTTGTCACCGACGGCGGTATAGTACGTGCTGTCGGACAGGGTAGTGCCACTATCACAGCCACCTCGCGCGATGGCAATAAAAAAAGCACGGCTCAGATAACCGTTACGGACGAGTTTGTCATGCCCGATGTCTTTACACTCGTTACGGACGTGGCGCAACTGATGGACGGTGACCAAATCATATTGGTGGGAACGGTCAGCAATGTACACTACGCTGCCACGAAAAATCTGACCGCAGGCAAATCTAACGCCTATCTCGGGTGTGAACAAGTAGCCATCACTGACAAAACGATTACGCTGGACGAGGCTTCCAATGTGGCTATTTTTACGGTCGGTCTGGACAATAATATGTGGACGCTTATCAACCAAAACAATCAATCTCTGAGTGCTTCTGCCGTAAAGAAACTGTCATGGAGTGGCTTGGCTAAAAAATGGACGATTTCCATTGTCGGTAACGGTGCTACGGTAACCAATTCCGTTTCATCTTACGGACGTATTCTGCTGAATGAAAACAACGGCAGTCCGCGTTTCTGCAACTATGGCTCTACCACCACCACTTCGCGTTCGTTGGTTCTGCCGCAGGTTTATGCCCGCAGCCTTTCCAAACCGATAGAGGTCGTTCATGTTATCGGAGTCACGATGGGACAAAATACGGCACGAATGGTTGTGGGACAGGAGATACCTCTTTTCTGCAATGTCTCTCCCGCTAATGCCACCAACCAAAATGTGGCGTGGTCATCGTCTAACACATCGATTGCTACGGTTTCCAAAACGGGTGAAGTCACAGCCTGGAAGCCCGGAACCGTCACGATTACCGTAACGACCAACGACGGCTCGTACAAAGCCGTCTGCGTCATCACCGTTTATGAAAACGAATTGCCCAAAGTGGACACGGTTTATGTTACCGCCTCGGAGGCGATGGCGATTGCACAATCACTTGAGCCCGGTGAAATGTCGGATATATTCTACGGAGTAAAAGGTTATGTCACGTCTCCCAACTCGTCTTCGTATCTGGGATTCTATATCGACGACAATCCCGGCAATATGCAAACATTTCAAGGTTACAACTGCCAGATGCCGTCCGGCGTAGCCGTGCTGCAAGAAGGTCTGTATGTGTGCATCTATGGCTACATAACCAATTATGATGACCGCAAATGGCAAATCAAAGACGGCGAAGTGGCTCTATTGGACGTTCCAACAGATTTGAACGCGCTCCAAATACCCGACATGGACGACGGTAAGTTCATTTATGAGGGGCACCTGTATCTCCTTTATAGGGGACACGTTTACAATAGTTTGGGCTGGTAATCAGTAGCATAACTGCCTGAAAGGACAGTATTCGGAGCAGTTTTTCTTGTCTTTCTTCGGGAAAGATTCGGTAGTCACTATTTCCGTTACCAAATCGCTTAACCGTGGCAAAAATTCCGATTGGATATGCTGTGTATAATCGGTTATTGCCTCTCCGCCGATTTTGAGATGAGGGTCAAAACTTGCCATACTCTTGCGCGTAAAGAGCAGGCCGGGCATGATAGGGTGTCCTTCTGCCAGATGGTTGGTCACAGCTGCCTGACAATAAATAAGCGTCTGCAAGAGGTATTTCTTGTCGTTGTCGGGCGTAAACAATTCGTCTATAGTTCCCGCCTGCATCTTCTTTTCGTCGTACGAACCCGTTTTATAATCCACGATACGCATAGTGTCTCCCACTTGGTCCAATCTGTCTATTATACCTCCCACATGAATGGTGGCGATGGTGCCGTCGGGAGATAATATCTTGACATCGGCGCGGTAGTCATTTTCCATCAGATGCAGGGTGAGCGCACCCTCGTTTTCGATGGTGTTGAGGTCGTTCTCCAGTACTTTTCGGGTGTGTGCCTTCGCCACCATGTTTTCTACCGTATGTTCGGCTTTTATGTAGTGATTATTTTCTCCTGTATGCTTGGCATAGTCGGCGTTAATAAACCCATAGCCCTTATCCAAAGCCTGCTCCAATGCTTGTTCGTCGTGCAAGAACGAGGTGAGGCGTTCTTGGCTGATAGCACAGGGCAGAGTGGGGCAGATCGTCATATAGGCTGCACGGATAGTACCGTGTATCAAACTGCCCAACTCATTGGCTTGCAGAAGTGGAGATGGCGGTGCAGTGAGGTCCAAATGCAGCACATTCTGCAAATAGAAACGCATACGGCAATCCAGAAAATTACTGATGGCAGAAGGGGATAGGGTATAATTCGAAATGCCGTCTGTGTGCCAACGTTTCCATAAACTGTTTCGCTCAGGGTCTATCAAATCGTGCGTGTGCCACTCGGATTGGGCTGGTTCGGTCAGACGCATTTTATGAACGGCATATTCCCCGCTGGTCAGTATTTGCATCAAAAAGCGTGACATGGTTTTCTTGCCTAATCCTGTTGTGGCTTCGGAGAACAAGATTGTCACGTCCTCAGCACGGCGTAGCAGGCGGAAGAAATTGTACGCATACGCGGCTGCGGACTCATCACTCGTTTCCAAACCGTAGTACTTACGTAGGTAATAAGGTATAAAACTCTGGTCTTGTTTATGTTGTGGCACAACGCCCTCTTCTACATTGAGTATGAGCAGGTTCTTAAAATCCAGCACACGTGTTTCCAAAACACCCATGACCTGTATGTCCGTCACCGGCTCGCCGTGAAAAGGCAGGGACATCGTTTCCAACTGCCTTCTTACAAGGTTGCGGAGCGTCTTCAAATCCGTCACGTCGTTCAGTACGCCTTCCTCTATCAACGACACAAAGCGCGCTAATACTTTCCGGGCCTGATACAGACTTTCCTTGGTCAGTAATTCCTGCCATGTGACAGGATTGATTTCGTCTTCGTCACTTGGTGCGTCCAAGGCATTTTGTTCTTGGTCGTTCAGGCTCGCCATCAACCGGTTGAGCACACCGGCGTAGGTGTTCTCTTTGGCTTGCTTGTCATGGTGCGGGTCTGTCAGATAAGCCACTATATCGGCATAAACCTTCGTGTTTCGCAAGGGATAGCCCTTGGTTATATTCACTTCTTTTGATACCTTATCCGGCAGTGCATAGACCACCGGCTCCAACATACCTTCGTCAGCAATAACAATGGCGGTCTTGCCTTTCTTGCCTTCCAGCCACGGGTGGACATACTGCGCCTGAGCGTTATTGCTCGCGGTTATCATCATGTTGATAGTTGGCTTGGAAGCCTGCTCTTCGGACGAGTCGGGGAGCGCATTAACCAAACCGTCCGCTATATGTTGGCGGATAAATCGGTAAGCGTCACGGTTAGTATGAAAGTCGGCATCGTAGTCCCAATAATACAGACTCCGGTCCTTCAGTTGGGTCAGCAGACTTTTCTCGCCTTTCAGCAGGAAATTGAAACCTACAAACACAAATCGCCGGTCGCCTAAATCCAGCTGCTCTAAATGTTCTACCACCTGCCGCAATCGGGCTCCTGTATAGCCTACTCCTTCGTTTTGCTGCCAAGCGGTGAATTCGGCGTATATATTAGGCAGAGCATTCCATAATTTTTGGAACTCGTCGCGATACGTTTTGCGTTCAGTCTCGTTCCATGTGTGTCCCATCAGAGCCTCCAGACGCGCTTGGGTCTCAGGTTCCAAATTGGGCATATCCAATTGATGGGCATAGACACTGTTGCTGAACAGAGTCCGTGCATCAACCAACGCCATGTCTGTACTGCTGAAATCTTGTAATAACTGCTTGCCCCAGCCGTAAAAGACATCTAACGACAGTTGACTTTGCGTGTGCTTTTGATAGAAATGATACAGTTGGCACACCGAACGTATTTCGTCATCGGGTTGCAGTGTGCTGAGCGAATCGACCAAACCGCTTATCGTAGTGAAAATGGGGGTAATAATTGGTTTTCCGTACTCGTTTTTAACATGCTCGCGCAGGCACTCTCGCATAAAAAGAGAGGCTCGGTTCATCGGGAAAACAATCGTGTAGTTGCGTAACTGCTCAAAACCTACACGGCGGATAAGATCCTGTGTTACTTGTTCTATGAAATCCATATTAGTCTCTTTTCTTGGGCAACCCAGATACAACCTTTTACCTGATAGCCTATTTCACGGATGAGTGTCATATATTGGCGGACTTGGTCAAGGTATTTGCCACGCATCGCGCCGAATTTATAGTCTAGCACAATTGCCTCTTTTGTTTGTTCGTCCACCATCACGCGGTCGGGGCGGAAATCGTCCGGCAGGATAGCCCGTTCGCTCCAGACAGTCCACCGTTCGGAAAAGAAATCCGCCATGGTTGTGTCGGCAAAGATGTCGGCGATGGCTTGCTCTGCGCGCTCTTTCTGCTCGGTGGTCATTATCAGTCCGCGTGCCCAGTAATCCTGTATGATACGCTCGGCATCTGTTTGGTTGGCAATGTGGGACATCATGTCATGGCACAACGTACCGAAATCTCGGTTTCCGTTCTGTGCTTCTTGCGACTGCCGGAACTCGATATGCCTGTTGTCGCTGTAAAAATGTGCCTCTACCACGTCTGCATCGTCAAAACTGAAGGGCTTAAGTTCTTTTTCCTTGTTGGCGTTTTTCTTAACCGGCTCGGTGAATATGGTTCCTGTTGTCCAACTCAACCACTGCTCATCGCCTTCGTGCCAATTCTCCCACATCGTTTTCACATTGCTTGCCGCGTTCCAACGATTGAGCAGTAAATGCCCTGCCGTATCGCCTGCTCCCTTGGCGGAGTAGGCAAGGTCACTATAGACGAATAATCGGTTGGCTGCTCGGGTAAGTGCCACATACAGCAGGTTGGTATTATCCATGCGCTCGTCATCGTGCTCTTGCTTATATTCTTGTTCGTAACCTGCGCTTTGTATGGCTTTTTTGTTGCTGATTGGCACCATTTTCATTTGGTGCTCCGGATTAGATGGCTGATGTTTGGCATCGCACCAAAGTTTGACCGAACTCTTGTCGTCATCTTCCATCGGCCAAGAACAATAGGGAATAAACACATTCTTTGCCTCCAAACCTTTGGCGGAGTGAATGGTCATAATACGTATATCGCCCGTATCGGTAGAGGGAATAGCTTCGGCGTGCATCTTATCGTCCCAGTAACGAATTAACTCATTCAGATTGCTACCGTAGGTGGATATATAGTCGTGTATCTTGTCTTTCAGACAATTCAGATAAGCAATATCCGACCCCGTATATTCGCCTTCCGGGCACAAGCACAGACGGATAATCTCCTCCACAAGGAAAGAGAGAGGCATATTCCTATCCAACCCGTTCAAATCGTTTATTGATACATTGGGGTTGTGCAAGTGTACAAAATGCCGGGCTGCCGTGTCACCGTATGCCACAAAACGCAGGGCTTGCATCACCATCATCACGGCAGGAGATGTTTCTAACACGTAACTATCATTGGACACAGGACGATGATGAAGTAGGTTGGGGTAGTGCTCGTGGTCCTGAATCAACTGCTGATACACGCTGAGTATATCTTGCGCTTGGGCTCGTTTGCGAATCAGGATGAGCATATCAGACGGCTTGTCTCCCTGTTGCAACAGCGTTTCTATCTCCGCCAGCATATCGTGCAGCATGGCTTGTCGCTGGTTCTCTCCACGCAACAGACGAACGGCATCAGAAGGCATCTTACCCGTTTTGGTGGGCTTGGTGCTGCTGCGTGAGAAAGGATACCACCGCAACTCTACATAACCGCCTTCTTTGTCTCCACTGCGGTAATAATTCTCCAAGTGGTTGGCATCGTATTTTTCCCCGTACCGGTCGGAGAAAGTCTCTAAGTTGAATTTGACCACTTCTCGGCAAGAACGGAAATTCTTTTGCAAAGGTTCCTCTTGCAAATAGTTGCCCAAGGAGGGGTGCGATTCGGTCAAACCTGCCATGATGTGCCAATCGCCGTTTCGCCAACGGTAGATACTTTGTTTTATATCCCCCACGATGAGTGCCGTTCCGCCTCCTGCCAATATCTCTTGAATCAGGTGCAGGAAATTGGCCCATTGTAATAGACTTGTGTCTTGGAACTCGTCCAACATGATATGCTTGTACCGAATACCCACTTTCTCTAAGATAAAATCGGCATCTCCGGGCTGTAGGGCTTCGTGCAAGATATAAGCAGTCTTGGCAAGTAGCAGACTATTCCTTTCTGCTTGGTTGGCATCTATCCGGTGAACGATATAGGATAGGAGCATCACATCGTTCAAATGCTCCAATGTTACCATTTTCTGCTCGTCTTCCACCTGCTCCATATCCCGTATGTAGGCTTTGATGAGGTCTCTGTCTAACACAATCCGGTCTTGGTGCATCTGCACGGATTCTTTGTACAGCTCGCGTGCGATACTCAATAGCCGGTCGCGTACGTCCCAGTTCTGTTCCTCGTCTAATTGCTTGTTCAGGTAATTGGCGATAGTTTCTTTTAGCCCTTCTTGTTCTTCTATGTGGGTGGACATCAACTGATCTACGGCTTCGCGAATGGCGTGGTCAGTGTCTAAATCAACAGCATAGCCTGCCGCTTTGCCTAACATCTGGGCCATTCCGGACAGCAAGGTTTGCAGAAAGGAGTCAATTGTACTGACTTTCATATTGTCGTAGTCTGCCAAGATAGCCTCAAATTGTTCCCCTGCCATCTGACATAGGGTCTGGTCGTTCACAATGGCATTGGGACGTATGGCCTTGATAATGCTTTTTACTTTGTCCAAAAAGTCGCCGCCTTGTCCTTTGGAAATAGCGTATAAATAGGTCAATATACGTTGTTTCATTTCCTCGGTGGCTTTGTTGGTAAAGGTCACTGCCAATATGGAGCGAAAACTCTCCCCGCTTAGTAATAAGGCAACATAATGAGCCGCCAATGTGAAGGTCTTTCCACTGCCGGCTGAGGCTTTACATATTGTTAGTGTCTTGGTCATACATTCGTCATTTCTCGGGCAAACTGCTCGGCTGTTTCTATTTGTTCTATCTTGCCCACGTCCATCATTTTGTAAGCTTTGGGGATATAGGCTCTCAAAACGGGCACACTGTCGGCGGACCGGCTTTGGGCACGCTGGGCAACAATATGCAAGTATAGGTCCATCAGCCCGAATTTGTCGCCTTTCTCATGGGCAACGGTATTCAGATACGGCCATAGACTCGGTTTTAGTACCGCAATGCCGCTGTAGGCCAAATGCCGTCCGTCCTGTCCCTTCAGTTCACCTGTGGCAATGTTCGTCCAACCGCATAAATGCTCCTGCTCGTTGAAGCATAGATAACGTTGTGTCGCTCGTTCGCTCACCACCAATAGCGATTCCTGTTCGCTTAATCGGGAAGCGGCATCTACTACTTTGTTAATGGCTATATTGCTCAGTATATCCACATTGCACAGCAGCAACGGTTCATTACCGGAGTGCTCGGAAGCACCATCGTGCATCGTGCATTGTGCATTGACAACCTTTCTTACTCCCCCGCCGGTGTCTAACAACATCTCGCGTTCATCGGAGATGGTAATGTCGGCTCCCCAACCGTTGTTCTTCTGCACTTCGTCTATAATCATGTCGGCAAAGTGGTGAACATTGACGGTAATATCCTTTATGCCGGCAGCCGCTAATTTCTCCACCTGCCATTGCAGGAGGGGCTTACCTGCCAACGGCACCAATGCCTTGGGCATTGTGTCGGTCAGCGGTTTGAGTCGTGTCCCTAATCCTGCTGCAAAAATCATTGCTTTCATATAGCACTCTTTTTCGTGTTAAAACCGGGTTGTTATCGGGTTGTTAACGGGTTGTTATCGGGTTGTTGTCGAGTTACTGTCGAGTTGCCTTGCCAACAATTTTCGCTCGATGTTTTGCTCACGATGAATAATCTGTACTTCGATACCGAATTTATCATTCAGGTGTTGTGCCATCTTTTCTGCCCCGTATACACTTCGGTGTTGACCGCCTGTGCAACCGAACGACACCATCAAGTGGGTAAAACCTCGGTCTATATAACGTTTTACCGTTGCATCAACGAGTTGCTCTGCTGCTGCCAAAAAAGGTTTCATCTCGCCATCGTCTTCTATAAACTTAATTACGGCATCGTCCATGCCCGTCAGTCCGTTATAACGTTCGTATTTACCCGGGTTATTCACCCCGCGGCAGTCAAATACGAAACCGCCGCCATTCCCTGTTGTATCGGCAGGAATACCTTTTTTGTAGCTGAAACTATATACGCGCACCACCAACGGCTTTTTTACACCGATGTCTTGGAACTGCTTCATCTCCGTCATTCGTTGCAACACGTCCATCAGATACGGATATGCCTGCTCTATAGCCGAATCTCCGGTATTATGTATCAGTCCTCTTAGATTGGCGATAGCAAACGGAATGGATTGCAGGAAATGAGGTTTTTTTTCAAAGTAGCCTCTAAATCCGTATGCGCCAAGCACTTGCAGCGTGCGGAATAAGACGAAGTGACGTAGCATGTGCATAAATTCCGTTTTATCTACATGAATGTATTGCTCCAATTCGTCCAAATACTCCCCAATCAATTCTTGTCGTAAGTCGTCGTGGAAGTTGGCTTTGGCTTGCCAAAGGAAAGATGCCACGTCATAGTAAACAGGTCCTTTACGTCCTCCCTGAAAATCTATGAAATAAGGCTCTCCGTCCTTCAGCATCACGTTTCGGCTTTGGAAATCACGATACATAAAGGCTTTAATGGGGGCTTGCAGCAGAACTTCTGCCATTCGCTCAAATTCATTCTCCAATAAATCTTCCTGAAAATCAACACCGGTCGCTTTTAGAAAACAGTATTTGAAGTAATTGAGGTCCCATAATATGGAACGTAAGTTAAATTCAGGTTGTGGGTAGCAAATGCTGTAGTCCATGTTCTCGTCACCTTTTATCTGGAATCGTGCGAGTGCGCGCATTGTTTTCCGTAAGATGGCTTTCTCTTTCTCGCAGAACACACCGGTTTTGCGTCCTTCTGCAATATAGTCAAACAGGATTTCATTACCCAAATCTTCTTGGTCATATTCTTTTCCGTCTTTGCTTACGGAATACACCTCCGGCACGTTTAATCCTTGTGCCTTGAAGTGACGGGCCATCGACACAAAGGCATTATTTTCCTCTGTGCTTGTTCCGATTACATGAATATAACTGTGTTTTGATGAATCTGCTTCGTCCGGCACTTGTCTAAAGTATTGGCGATTACTTCCGCCTTGCATGATTTGTTCCATATATTACAAACTACTGTCAAATGTCAATTTGTTCTCTAATTTAATTTGTTTTTAACCAAAAACATTGCAAATATACGTATTTTTTTTGAAATATACAACTTTTTTGTATTTTTTGGCAGAAATATTTTGCTATGTCAAAAAAAAAACGTACCTTTGCACCCGCTTTTGAGAGAAAGCGATGTGTTCTAACGAATACCGCACCCTCAAAAATCAACTTGTTTGATTTTTGAAAGGAGCCGTCTCCCTAGCTCAGCTGGCTAGAGCAATTGACTCTTAATCAATGGGTCGAGGGTTCGAATCCCTCGGGGGACACAAGGATGCAGATTGCATCCTTTTTTTGTGCAGATTTGGTTTACATTGGGGCAGCAGTATGACCACACCAGAGCAATTGTAGTAGGATATTGTACTTCAGTTAAACAGAAAAGGACAAGACTAAGCGCAATCACGATGTTGTTCCATCATTATCTTTAGTCTAAAATTATTCATGCGGAGTATGTCTGGAATGGAATACAAATGGTGATTACTGAGGTCGTGTACCGCCTCGCAGAATGTGCCATCACGCATCGTATTTTGCAACTCCGGTAAATCGGCTATATTGACGGTTTTATCATTTACATTCAATGCTTTATACACCATGGCACACCAAGGATACGTAAAACCTTTTTCTACGGCAAGTAAATTAAGCATTTGAGAGAATTTGGAACCATAATATGCATCCTCAGGCATTGGCAACACAGCGTTATCACCATAATAACAAAACTCTACACGCGCCTCAATATAGGTATTATCGTTGTAATTGGCCATACTGTCCATATCAAGTCGCTCTTTGTAGAGATTTCGAACGTCCTGATACATTTGGTTGGTTGCATCTAACAATTGAGCATTTAGTGCTTCTATACGAGCCACCTCATTATCTGTACAGCGGAACATTTCGTTAAGGATCTGCCTGCGATTTTTGAATAAAGGTATTAGGCGATTTCGCTGTACATCTGTGAGGCAACCATCATAGAAATAATTTACATCCCATTGGGCAGTTTCTATGATGTGTTGCTCACAGCGTTGCAATCGGTGGCGAAGCCATGCGATGCGTTTAGGTGATATGATGCTACTCGTCCTGGTCATCATCTGTTGAATGACCGAAATGGCTATCAATATACTCCTGCATACTGTTTCCCGATTCGGGGAACGGATCTTCAAAAACAGTTACACTCATACTGGTTCTCCTTTCGTATTGATTTGTTTTGTGAAAAATAAAAAGCCATATCTAACCACTACACCGAGTGCTCCAAGGCACATTGCCATAAGAACCGGTACAATGGCTATGCAGAGGTAAAAAATCGTGATTGTGTTTAGTGACTCCCATGGCAGGAGTTGCTCCAAATTACTGAGTGCTGTTTGTATTGTTGTTATGTCCGCATTAACCGTATCTACCACGATTTTAATAAGTGGCACAATAAATCCAATACATGCACATACAATAAATGTTTTGCGACTGTTCTTTTTCATTGGTTAAAAAAATAATTTCCTTATCTTGAACTCGCGTTAATTAAATATAGATACACCTATATATGCTATACCACAACTCAAGATGGCAACGATAAACCATTTAGTAACAATTGCATAAAAGTCTGATTGGTCAAACATATCCACGAAAGACTGAAACATTTCATAACTCAATGCCAAATTTAACACAATAAATGATGACGCCTGCCATATTCCAAAGGGAAACTTTTCTTTGATGGCACAAATTAAGACAAGAACTCCTAAGATAGTTCCAAAAATTTTTTCAAACATAATTTTAAAAAGATTAAATTTGTATTATTAAAGATTAGTATTGATACATTAACTTTAGCACGTTTCATCTAAAGTTAATTTTGTTTTTAATTAATTGTTATTATTTGCATCTTTATTCTCATTAATCGGATCAACAGCATCTGCAATTTTTTCTACTAAGGATGCTATTGCCGTAAGGATTGCCCATACAGCCGTAAGGATTTTGATAATTTTGTCTAAACTCATAACTAATACATTTTAAGGTGATTACTAATTAATGATTACTATCCATATTTAATAGTTGAGTAAAATATTTGTCAAATTGTTCCATCGCGCCATACCAGGCACTGGAAGAAGGGTGGTAGGGATTGATGAGTGCAATTTGTTGGTTCATATTCGGTAGTTGCAAATGGCAGATGTAATATTCCGTTTCCTGCAATTCCTGCATATTGACAAGGTACTTGTTTTTTTCCTTGAGACGAGAGTTAATGACATTGCCCCAAACAACAATGATGTCCGGTTGCAAGTCGGTTGCGACCTCAACGAACGCGTCAAAATCCCGTTCAGACAAATCAGACCAAGATGTTTCGCGGAATGTACCATTCGATGCCGGGAGCATAAACTGCACATAGTTGGTAAATGCCATGTGATTCCAAACATTGTAATAGTCGTCATCGTTTAAGAATGTGCCCATGTATGCAGCAAAACGCTGATAAGTCTGTGGCGCATCTTCGACACAATAAGAAGGTTCGAGGTGGAGCATCTTATTGTGTGGCATATACTCAGGGCATTGATTGTCGTACGCAGAAGAGTCTTTGAGGACAATGCTGGTACATGAAGCAAAGTGCGGGCACTTTACTCGGTTGCAATAGAAACTTGCTCCAAGCACCAAAATCTTTTTCCCGTGTATGCCTTGTGCATACTGCTCGCCTATATAAGGTTGAAAAAATGATTTCATAGATTAGCAAATGTTTAATTGTTCATAAATATTGGTTCCTGGCAATGTATTGCGCCATAAAAGAAGCAGTACCTTTGCCATTTCGGGTGCAAAAGTACTGTTTTTTTTTGACTTTAATATATACGTATATAAAAAAGAGTGGGTTTTTATGCGTTTTTAATGCAATCTTGTATGGTAGAAATCCAATCGGATATATCGTCCTCTAAATTAGACTGTTGTTTGAGTTGATTTAATTGTGTTCTGAGAGCTTGGGTATATGCTTTTCCTTCTTTATCCAAAAAGACTTTTTGGATGGCTGCCCAAGGTATTTCTATTATCTCTTCATCGGAGTTTATACGATAGGACTTGTTTATAAGCTCCAACTGATAAAGGTACGAAAAGAAAGCATATATCATACGCACAAAATCTACATTCTTGCGCATCACGCGCCACGCGCATTCATAATTAGAATCAACGGCTAAAATGCGTTGATGTACTGCTCCAACGATGAATTTCTCAAATAATTCTCTTGCTTCTGCTGTTTTTTGCTCGTCTTCTTTTGTGCCGTCCACATAACGAATCTGCTGTAATAACGCACGATAGGTGTCTTGCGTAAAACAGGTTACTGCTTGCTCAAGATGCTTTTGCGGTAATGGTGTATTTAATAGTTGTTCACCATTGAGATACCGGCGAAAGACATTGCGGAGGATGGTCGTTGCGGTAATGCCCACTTTCTTTATGTCCTCTTCCTCGTTGAGTGTAATCCAAAACAGCCAATAAGTGTTATCATTGACATTGTCGGTCAATTTGAAGCGATGTGAGAAATCTTTTAGAGGGAAGGTGTTGTTTAAGATTTGGCACATTTCCGGAAGGACTATCTCACGTTCCTTACGGAATTGCTCTATTTCTTTTACATGGTCATAGCCCTCGATGGTTATGCCTCTACAACCATAATAGATGCCCGTGCAAGGTGTATCTATATCGTATTCAATCAAGAACTCATATAGCCGATGTCCGTCTGCACTTTTGAGGGTGTCTATCCGGTACATCAATGTGGCAGGAAGTTCCACGAAAGTGCCACCCTTTCCGTTGGGAACATACCCCCGCAGGTCATGCCTGCGCGAATAGTCATGATTGATAAGATCCATCATCTTTTGACGATAGAACTCTGATGCCTCGGCAGTATATTGGAGGCGAAGGGAAAGGGATGTCTCTTCTGTCATAGTGATGCGTTTTCAAGTAATCACTTCCCGGTTTGAAGACTTTTCACTTCCGAGTTTGAAGATTTAGAAATCAACTGCAAAAGTACAAAAAACAAATGAATTATGCAAATGTTTTAGTCTAAAAAAACATTTTTATTCCCAAATTATTGCCATATTGATTACAGGTTGGCTTTCTTTGTCCAATAGTTTAAAATATATTTTACAAAAATCAAGCAATTGTATAAAATATTTCTTATATAAACAAGTATTTTGAGTAAAAAAAGAACTTTTTTGCCAATTTTTATGTTTTAGGATGGAATTGGTTAGTTATAAGGTGCTTTGAAATATAAAAAAGCAACACTTTGGTCTCTATGGCACAAAGTATTGCTGAATGTACATTAATTGATGTTGGTCACGTTTCGCCTTGCTCTTCGTGAGATTTTCTCACTTTGCGAAAAAGGCGGTTGATATAGTCTTGCATGCTATGCCCAGATTTTGGGCATGGGTCTTCAAATACGGTTGGTTTCATAACTGTTTGTTTGGTTTGTATTTTTTTTTGTGTACCATTCACTCCCTCACAGGAGGGTGTGAATGTTTATAATAGTCAGCCATTAGCTGTGGAACTAAATTATAGTTACTATGCTTCGCTATAATTTGTGAGAAAGTTACGCTTTCTTCTGAATCTCCTCAAGAACCTTGACGACTGCAGGGATGCAAGCAGCAACGACCATGAGGATTTTGATTGCTTTATCCATAGTTTTTAGGATTTTAGGTTTGCTATTCACGCTAATCAGCCATAAGGAATAGCACATAATGGCTGATGTTCATTTTTGTAGGATATTCCCCTACGCGACTGCGGTTTTGGCAGCCATCTCGTTTGCCATTGACCATCCCGCCGCTTCTAGCATAGCGACACTAACGGTCGGTGCTACGACTAGACCTAGTCCTGGCAGCAATTTGGACAACTCTTTCGCCATAATGCGAATGGGTTGTTTGAGAGCTGTTCGTTTCAGAGTAGTGATTGCCAAATTTCTAGCAACACCTTCTTTCAGGTCGCTTCCAAATACTCCCGACAAGGACATTGCCATGGTTGTCATGGCGATTGTGTCCGTTGCAAATCCGAGTCCAGGGACTGGCACTGCATTGCCAACCGCTATTGCCACTGCATGTGAGTGGATGATTTGGTTGCACTTGCGTTGTTGTTCTTGTGTCATGTTTTTCATAGTTTGGTTTGCTCATTTTTTATCGCGGTTAGCCCTTCCGCTTTTAGATTTTATTTTAGATATTTTCAAAGGTTCTTTTTCGAAAGCGAGTGCAAAGATAGAGCTTTTTTTAAACATAAGCAAATAGGGGAAATAAAAAATAGGTCCCATTTTGACTGGAACCTATTTTTTATGGTTATATCGCATAAAAAGATGGTTAGAAACCCTCTGTATCTGCTCTCGTAAAGGTTCTGGAGAGACCACTTCAATTGCATCGCCATACCCCAACAAAGCAGCACGTAATTCATTGTTTAGTTGAACCTGTAGTTGTATTTCACCAGGACTTTCACTGCCTATGCACGGATGTATCTCTTTTTGAGACCAATGAATTGGTTTTGTTTTTATGAGCCCATGTATTTTTACATCAAATGTTTTTATTACTACCGTATAGATAGTTGTGTCACTTGGATTAACAGATACACCTACAACATTTTTTAGTGCATCAAGATAGTATTGTTCATCTCTATGTCGATAGGGAATATCTTTTCTAATTTCAGCAGACACAATTCTATCCATCGGAAGTACCACATATTTCCAATCTGGGTGTTCACCTTCATATTCTCCAAATATAAACTCCCTATTGTTATATACGCGTGCGTATTGAGGATGAAATATATGTTCTTCAGGTTCTCGATACCCAGGCGAGTAGCGTATTTGGAGTGCTTTATGAGCATCCAAACCTGCCCTAACGTTGGCTGCTCTAACCAAGTCTTGTAGAGGATTAGATATTCCTTCCTGCCATGAGATATAATTTATCCGTCTATCTCTTTCGTCTATTTTTTTTCGCAAGTCTAATCCTCGAGCATGTAATTCATCACAGATTTGCCTCTTTGCTTTTTTAATAGCCTTATCGTATGCTATTTGCTGTGAAGATGACATACTTGCATAGCCCAAAGCTTCACAAACATCATATGTAGAGACCCATTCTTTCTCATTAAGTAAAGAATAAATTGCCTTTACACATTGCGCACAAGATGAATTACCAGAAAAAATATTGGGCATAACTATTTAATGTAATCAATCCTCTTTTAAACGAACATCACTAGCATACCAATAATCACTGCCAGTTTTTTTATTAGGTTCGCGATGAGCAGTAAACAACACCTTATCGTCTTCTAATATATCTTCTTTTTTCTTCCTAATTTCAATAGGGAATGGGGCTATTTCTGTCATAATTTTCCCACAACCTTTTTGGACTACACCTTCGTATTCTTGACCATCTATCAATTTCGACTCCGTCTCGTCTAATACTTGAATATCATATCCTGCCTTGGCAAAAACATCTTTTATTTTATGTGCTAGTTCCATAGCAAGTTCTTTACTTTTAAAATAAACGCCAGAATAAGCATTGGTGCTTGGGGAGTATGTTACTTTTATTTTATCATAACATGCCTGATTGGATACAGTTATCCAATAATAAGAAGATTTTTCACCACCTTCCTTCCCCTTTAAATTATCGGCCACATCCTTATTGAAGTCTTCAATACAATTTCTAATATCTTTACACAAATTTTCTAATTTCTTACATTCCATAGAATCATCTTCCCAGCACCAAATACATCCTCCTCTACCTTGTTTGCCATTATTGGCTATTTTTTCAGATAATTTAATACTCATCCAATTTGATTCATGATCACACTGAATCCAACGATACCCTCTATTTTGTTGCATAAGTAGGTTTTGTTGACAAGTCTTAAAGTCTCCAATTAATGTTTTATTACGAATCTCTTTATCTTCGGCATCGTAAATATATCGAATATATGTAAGCATTAATCCATATGTTTTTTCTGCATTTACACGCGATACATGAGAAGTCGTCTGTACCATGGAATCTTCATTTGGATCACCATTATTAATAAAATTAATGCCATGACCACATGAAATTCTATAATAATTTGTTATGATGTATCTATCATGATATGATTTAGGTTTTAACCAATCTTTCTCACCATTTAAGGCAATAGACAAAGAAATTTTATTTCCTTTACCATTATTCTTATTTAAGTATTCTTTTATTTCCTCAAATCTTTCTTCTGTGACTCCATCATCAAATCCAGCAAGAATGATAATGTTTATAGTCGAGTTTTTACTACGATTACTTAGCGTAAGTAATAAATCTTCCGTTTTATAAAAATGGTCCTTATTAGCAAACAGGAATGGATCTACAACTAACACATCCGTTATAGGTAAATCACAAATGAACTCTTTCCAACTTTTGATATTTATTGATTGTGCTTGGTGTGTTGATAATTTATTGAGTATCTTAAAATACTGTTTAATTTCTTCTGCAGATGTTGCTATGATGCGATTATGTTGTTCTTTTAAGTGAAGGATATCGGGATCTGGATTTAATAAATAAACAGCATCTATTGCCGCAAAATCTTCTTTTTCAATAAAATCAATTGAGCGCGTATCTTTATGTGTGTTTGGGTCTTCATAATAAGTTGGAAAATAATCTTCTTTCTTTTCAGAAAATGTCGGTTTAGGATAATCACATGGGGCATCATTATCGTACATCAGTTTGAATAGAAGACCCAACTTTGGATGCTCAGGGAACTCTGCTCGTGAGAAATTGAAGTGTGTATCCATTTCTCTCAATAAACTACAGAATGTGAGCAAATCACCATTAACGGATTCCAATATTTCTTTGTCAACATATGCCTTCATAAGTACATCATACTAAAAAAGTTGAGACAAAAGTAAAGTAGACTCTTTGTAAAAAGAAGACCCAAATTTATTAGCAAACAGTCCATCCGTTCGATATATCATCTCGTATGGTGGTTGCTCGTCATTAGGGAAATAATAAGTCTTTAATGTATTCTTTTCTTTCAAATCTTCCATAGTAGAGCACTTCAATTCCGCAACAAGCACTTGACTATTTCTAATCAAATACTCGGAGTGAGTCTCAATAATGAATCTAATACCATATTCGCTGGCTTCCTTAAAGACATAGACTAATTTACTTTGGAACGAGGGATGCAGATTTTGCTCAGGCTCCTCAATCAAGACTATTGCATTTTGTTTCTTATAGATTAGCAGAGCAATACTCATAAATAATGTAACGAGTTGTATCGACCCCCTTCCAAGATTGGCGATTGAACTATATTGACCATCCCGAAGCAAATTCATACAATATATTTCACCATCATTACTCTTTATTTCATAATCATCCGCAATCTGGAATTCTTGAAGCCAATGATGAAGAAATGAGATTGCTTTTTCAGATTCCGAATTGTCCTTTGATATATCTAATTGTACAAACTCTCTGATGACTTTAGATAATTGACAAGTATCTTGTTCTGTAAACCACCTGTTTTGTGGCGCACTATGCGCCTCTATATACTCCACACGTGATGGTTGAATAAGGAAAGACTTAAATCCTAATAAAGAAGAGGCAATGAATGCGACCCTCTCATAGTCATGATTCAATTTTCCACAATCTCTTCCAATGACTTGCTCTATCCATGATTTTAAGTCGTTACATTTTGCATCCACAAATTTCATCTTAAATTTGCCATGTGGTGAATTTAATAACGTTTCTATATTCTTTGGTTGTTTGAGTAAACTGTTCCTAGTTGTAGCATCTGGAATAACAGCATCCATTAGTAGAGGACTCACATTTCGCCATTGATAGCGATAACGCCATTCATCCGACAAAGGGGAATTTATCAATTGCTTTAATTGATATTGTAAGTCTTCTGGCATATCATATTTTACATTTAACTTACCTTGTATAGCATCAATAGTTATACAATACCAATCGGATAAGTACAATCTAAGTTTACTAATCTTACCAGTCCCCATCTCATTCGATTGAACGATATCTAATTCATATCGAACGATATTTTCTCCCAAATTAACTTGTATATGCCCTTTAAAAGTGATTGTCGAAGACTTTTGCTTCAGATTATTATACAAGGCATTCTTGAATGTTCCGATATGGACATTATTCACATCAAATCGAAACAACATCTCGTCAGGTAAAAAGTTACCATTAATAAATCTAGGTAGGTTATAATCTACCAAAAGAAGACCTTTGAAGAATGTTGATTTACCAGCATTATTTGCTCCAACTAAAAAAGTGATTTTATCAAATGATATAGGACTAAGTTCTTTAAATCTTCGGAAATAATCAAAGCCCAATGTCTCCGTCACATAAAGTGGTTGTGTTTCATTGACTTTTTGATGAAGTTTTTTCTTCATCTCAAGTTTAATTGCAAAATCTTTATTATACTCCTTAGCTAGGAGCAGGAATAGGTCATCATCAATAATTTGTATATCTGGATCAGCGGGGATTTCTCTACCTTGCATGTTACAAAACATAATAGCGGTAGACATGCCAATGTTAAGCACTTTACATGCATCAATAAGTTTAATTGCCATACTTTTAAATTCTACAATGTAACAATTATTTTAAATTTGATTTTTATGACTTAAAAATTATCTTCTTTTTATCCAACTTCTGCCGCCGTTGGTAGAATAGTAGAGCCCTTTGTCGGTTTGGGCGAGGAGTTCGGTACCATTGGCAGAAAGAGCTTGGAAGGTGCCACACGAAGAACCTGTATAGCGTGCAACCCAACTTCTGCCACCATTAGTAGAAGCATATATGCCCTTACTCGTTGCAGCCAACAAATTCGAGCCAAACTGCAACAAGTCCATAAAAGTGCCACAAGAAGAACCCGTGTAGCATGTAATCCACGACCGACCATTATTAGTAGAATACTCAATCGTATTCTTCGCGGTGTTAATACGAGTTAAATTCGTTCCCGTAGAAAGCACTAAAGAAAGTAGTATGGGCATAAAGCGTATCATTGTTTATTCATCAGATTTCGACCACAAAATTACACAATTTTTTTCAATCTTGCAAATATAAGGCAACAAAATGATAATAAATTTGCGTAGGTCTGTTTGAACATAAAAATGCGAAAGTGCAATTGCATTTTTGCACTTTCCATATAGCAGATTAAAAATCAACCAGTTAGCAACAAAAGTGCAAAGTGCAATTGCACTTTCGTTGACAAAATTAGTAGAAGATAGGAAGACAGTATAGTGATGTTATGTTGATGTTATGTTGCAAGCAGGGGGAACGCGAGCGCGTTAAAAAAGGCTGGTTTCCGAAGAAGCCAGCCTGAGGAATATTGAATTAGATTTTCA